>NZ_CP031230.1:1955000-2255000 GCF_003351785.1 Sporosarcina sp. PTS2304 | reverse complement strand
AAATCTTATGAATCACTGGGACTTGAACAGAAAGCGATTGAACAATGTATATTTGAAGGTGCAGCGCTTAATGCAATCGAAAAATTCCCTAAAAATGTTAACGTTGCCCTGTTACTGTCGATCGCAGGACTTGGTGCCGACAAAACGGATGTAAAAGTCATTGCAGATCCGAATATTACACGGAATACCCATTCAATTGAGGCTTTAGGTGATTTCGGCAAAATGAACTTACTGATCGAAAATGAACCGATGCCTAGTAATCCGAAGACGAGTTATCTCGCAGCATTAAGTATTTTATTCACTTTACAAAACAGAGGTAGTGCAATAACGATAGGAAGCTAACTAACGTTTAATATAGCAAGAAAGCGTCAGTCAATAGACTGACGCTTTCTTGCTTACTTTTACACTAGCCGATAGAAATAGAAGAGTTTTGATCACCTTCACGCCACTCAAGCTCTACTTCAAATGTATGTTTATCGTTTTGTTTTTCTAGCTTAATCTCCAACTCTACACGGGAAGTGGGTGTAACGTGATGGGTTTGTCCATCATGAGTAAGAGTAAACGAGCCTTCTTCACGCAACTTTTTTGCAAGTGTTTCTAAAAATTCAGCGGCATTGATCAGTGACATCTTTTCTTCGTGGTCTACTAAAACTACTTTTGTGCTTCGTTTACTGTTCGACATCTCAACTACCCCCTCATAAGTACGTTATAAGTACAAGCCTGTCTTGTTATAAGTATTATATCATAAAATAATTTAACTGAATATACTGTCAAATCGATCAGTAACTCGTTGGATAAATATATTATTCTTAGAAAGATTCCCAAGTGCAAAAAAAGGGTAAGGTACTTTAATAGATACAAATGGCCGTAAATATATTACAGCAAAGAGGTTAAAATGATGAAGTTTCAAACAAACTGTTATGTAAAGCCGTTTATATAAGTCATCTAGTATAAAGTATACATTTTTTGAATACAAACTAAGGGGAATGTAAAATGACAAATGAAAACTTACAGAAGTTAGAAGAAATCAGACGCTCATTGAATGCTAAATTTTACGAACGAGAGAGTGAAGTGGAAGGCATTTTAGTTGCCCTTCTTTCCCGTCAACATATGCTAATGATCGGACCAGCGGGAACAGCAAAGTCCGCGTTGTCTGTAGAACTTGCGAAAATTGTAGAAGGTACTTCTTATTTCCAGTGGCTGTTGACGAGGTTCAGTACACCTGAAGAGGTATTTGGTCCGCTTTCTTTGAAAGATTTAGAAGAAGGAGTGTACAAGCGGAATACTGCTACGAAAATGCCTGAAGCTCATTTAGTCTTCTTAGACGAAATATTTAAAGCCAACTCTGCAATTTTGAACAGCTTACTGACGCTTATTAACGAAAGGCTATTCTATAATGACGGCTTGCCTGTAGAAGTTCCCCTTATGTCCGTCATTGGTGCCTCCAATGAATATCCAGAAGACGGTGAAGGGTTGGAAGCATTATTTGATCGGTTCCTACTGCGTTTTGAAATTGATTTTATCGCAGACGAAGCAAATTTTGTTTCTATGATGAAAGATGAAGTAGAAACGGTAGAAACGCCATCAATGCATTTAGACGATCTTATTACGCTACAGGAACTAACAGACAAAGTTCGTATACCTGACGAAGTGTATGACACACTATCCACAATCCGAAGAGAGTTGCAAGACGAAGGAATTCAACCATCCGATCGCCGGTTTAAGCAATCATTAGGTGTATTGCAAGCAAAAGCACTAATCAATCAAAGGGAAACTGTGCAAATTGAAGATATCGCTATTCTAGAAAATGCACTTTGGGAAACACTTGATCAAAAAGAAGCTGTTTCTGCAATCGTTCGCCGACATGCCCAAGATCATTCAGCACGTACGTTACAATCTATGGAAAATGAGGCAAATGAAATTTATGATATAGCAGTTCGCGACCAATCAACCGAAGCTGGAATGGAAGCAATAAAAAAACTTGGCGAATTAACAAAAGAGTTGCAGCAATTGAAAGAACAAGATGATAGCCGCGCAACAGAAGTCGAAGCATTGCTTAGTAAAATCAGTACGATGAAAAATGAAGTGGAAAGCAGCCGATTAGATAATGCTTATTATGGAACACCAAATGAACGAAAAAAAGAAAATGACGAACAAAACGGAGTCTTTTTCAGAATGTAAAAGGAGTGATTTTTATGAAAAGAAGTACCATCATTAGAGATCACCGCTCCGTATTAAACACAGATTCCTTCGATAAAAGACGATTCAATGAATTATTTAGTATGTCAGAAAGTCTTCAGAGAGTGAGAGATGAAGGAGAATTACCCACTACGGAATCATTGCTTGGAGATATATGGGCTGCTTTATATAAAATGAAACCGCAACTTGTGGAAGAAGTTTCAGACCGTTCACTACAACCGAATAGGACTATTATGAAGAAACTGATGAGTGATGAAAAGTTTGAAGAATACAGGAATTTTACACGATTAGATGATTTGACATCTACTGTTTGCGCAGTGAAATTTAGCGAAAAAATTAATGAGTGGCTTGCAGAAGTAAAAGCGGAGGATCAGCAACTACAGCAACAATTAGAAGCTGTACAAGCGCTAACAGATGATATTCCCATTCAACAATCAGAAGAAGTTGAAAAGACGGTAGAAGGCATGATGCAAGAACTCGCAGAAGCGTCCGCACAGTTGAATGATCAATTACAACTTACGCTAGAAACTAATGGAGACCGTTTCCTTCAAGCGATGGATGAAGCTGTAGAAGAAACGATCCAAGTCAAAGAAAGCCTAGTGTCCTTAATGGGTGGTTCGAGTGCAGGTAAAGGGGATGCAGAATTAAAAAAGATTCCACTGCGTGATCAACTGAAAGTAGCTGATAAAGTTGCGATGGATCCGAAGATGCAGGAAATAGCTGATTGGGCGGGGCGGTTTAAACAGGTAGCGCGCGAGAAACAAAAGTCTAACTATGTGGATGCAATGGAACGACGAGGAGTCACTCTCGGAAATGAAATGGAACGTCTATTACCTATGGAGTTAGGTTTATACAGTCATGACGCCACGAAGTCAGACTTTTTGCGACGCTTTGCAGAAAGCGAGACGATGCAATATGAACAGAAAAAGCGTGAAGAACTTGGGAAAGGTCCAATCGTATTTTGTTTAGACCAATCAGGTAGTATGAAGTTACTGGATAATCAATCAAAAGGATTCATTCTAGCTTTACTGTCAATTGCAAAAAAACAACGCAGGGATTTATGCGTGTTATTGTTTTCAACGATGATTGAAAGTACTACGTATAGCAAGGGGAAAATCACAGGTGATGAATTGATTCGATTGTCCACAACCTATTTGGGAGGAGGAACAGATTTTACATTATCACTTGAAGGGGCATTACAAGTAATAGAACAAAGTACATTCAAACAAGCGGATGTAATATTTGTAACGGATGGAGAAGACGAGGTGAGCGAAGAGTTTCTTGTAACGTTTCATGAAAGAAAAAAGCAAAAGGAATTCAATGTGCTTACGTTGGTTGTAGGGTCGGATACAGAAGTGACAGAATCATTTTCGGATAGGGTATTACATGTCACAGACTTTGATGACGAAGGTAGTTTCACGGCTTTTGAGATATAGGCGTGTTGCAATGGGCTGTCTAGAAAGTCAGAAGTATTTGATTTTCTGTGATGGTCTTTTTTGATGGGAATATTTCATTTATTGGACTTTAATGAAGGGGAGTAGGGGGAGACATTAGGTATGTCGATACGTTTCATTCTAGCTAAATGTATTCGGGCGTGGGGTGAAGAAAAGTAGTGTACGTGTTAGTATTCTCCCGAGAGAAACCGGACGCTTTCCTGAGGGTGCGCGGCGGACTCGCCAGAAGTGCGTGGCGATTACGCCTGTCACACTGATCCTCCAGGAGTCGCCGGTTCTTCCGGGAGAATCCTTGAGTTTGTGTCGGGAAGCCATTTAGTGTTCGTCCAGAAATTAAGTATGGTATGTTCCGCTTCCTGAACAGTGTGGGTGAAGCTTTGGATTACCTGACTGAATGCATATAGAGTCATTGCTTTTTTCACTCAGTTCATCGAAACAGTCATAGTTGCTGATAACATTTTACCGCTATCTAGCTTCAAAAGCGGTCGCATTGTATCAGACAAGCGCCCATGGTTTTCACTACCTACAAAGAGTGATCAACCTGTCTTGCACACACAAAGTACGGCTTGCGCTGGAAGACGATCGACTCCGGGAGGATCAGGACGACAGGTGTAACCCGCAGTGCACTTTTGCGGGGTCCACCGCGTCCCCTCCGGAAAGCGTATCGTCTGGAAGCGCAAGCCGCAAGACTCTTCAAGTCAGCTTCATTCCATCTAATAAACGAACATGAAGTAGCAGACAAGCCCACGTATTCTTCACTGCATACAAAGAGTGATCAACCTGTTTTGCCTACACTAAGTACGACTGAAGCTGGAAGACGATCGACTCCACCGCGCCCCCTCCGGAAAGCGTATCGTCTGGAAGCGCAAGCCGCAAGACGCTCCAAGTCAACCTCACTCCATCCAAATGCTATAATCAAACTCGCTTTCAAATAAATCAATAAACGATACATAATAATTGGATAGCTTCATTTCTTTTGCCGATTCATAAGAAATGCTTTTTTGGACAATCTAATGATTAAGAATACGGCAACTGAGGTGAAGATATGCAGCTGGAAAAATCAACGGCGTGGAAAGAGGGCTTTGTAGAAAGACTGGAGGAAAAACAGTCTTGGCACTCATGGGAACTGTATAAGATGAGTTACAGCTTAACAAAAAATCATCTAATACAAAACTTTTCAGGGCTTCAATCACTGAAATACTTACCTCATGTTAAGCCACTGCCCCATCAAATAGAAGTGGCTGAACGTGTGATTGAAGAGATGAATGGGAAAGCGATACTAGCAGATGAAGTAGGGCTTGGAAAAACAATTGAGGCAGGTATTATTTTGAAAGAATATTTAATCCGCGGGCTAGTAAAAAAAGCGCTTATTTTAGTGCCCGCTTCTCTTGCGCATCAATGGATAGAAGAGCTTCATACAAAATTTCATATACCCGCTTTATTGTATAAAAAAAATTATGAGTTAGATCATGTAGATGTAGTTGTAATGAGCTTAGATACTGCCAAAAGAAGTCCGCATAAAGAAAAAGTGTATGCACAGAATTATGATTTAATCATTGTAGATGAAGCGCATAAGCTAAAAAATCATAAAACGATTAGTTATGAATTTGTGGAAAGTTTAAAGAAAAAGTTCTGTCTGCTACTAACAGCTACTCCTATACAAAATGATATCTTCGAACTGTTTTATTTAGTGACTTTGCTGAAGCAAGGTCATCTCGGCAATTATGAAAAATTCTCTGCCGTATTTTCAAAAAATAAACGAGATGCAGAACGAGAAGAGTATTTGAAGGAATTGGTCAGTCAGGTCATGGTTAGAAACAGACGGCAGACTACTGGAATCGAATGGACACAACGCAAAGTACAAGGAATTCCTGTTGAGTTTACGTCTAATGAAAAAGAAATATATCGTTTGTTGACAGAAGTAAAACAAATTTCAAGTGTGTTGTCTGATCCATTTACAATTCTCACATTGCAACGTGAAATGTGTAGTAGTCCAGATGCAGTCTTCGTAACATTGAGTAAGTTACTGGAAGAATGTACGAGTGAGCAAGAGAAGGCATATGTCGGTAAAGTGATGCGTCAGCTGTTGCAACAGCATACTCATTCAAAGGCGGAGAAGGCCGTTGAATTAATAACGAAAGCGAATGATAAAGTCATTTTGTTTACGGAATATCGCGCAACCCAACTGTATATAAGTGATCTGTTACATTCAAAAAATATATCGAATGTCATTTTCAATGGGAAACTTAGTAAGAATAGCAGGGAATGGATTAAGCATTTATTTCAGCAAAAGGCACAAGTACTCATTGCTACAGAATCAGGAGCTGAAGGAATTAACCTTCAGTTTTGTCATCATATCATTAACTATGACTTGCCGTGGAATCCGATGAAATTGGAGCAACGGATTGGCCGCGTGCATCGATTAGGTCAAATACATGACGTTCATATTTATAATTTAGCTGTGAGCGAGACGATTGATGACCACATCTTAAGCGTCCTAGAAGGCAAGATTGAAACGTTTGAAAAAGTAGTAGGGGAGCTGGACGATATTTTAACTACTCGTTTAAGTGATTAAAGGGAGGCGAAGCTATATGCAACCGCAACAAATACACGACTATTTGTATCATTTTTTTAAAGAGAACGATTGTGAGATCTTGAACTCGCACTCGCATTATATGAACGTCCAATTAACAATTGAGATGGATAAGAGGATTATGAATCGCCCATTTTATTGGCGTTATATTGAAACGGTAGGAGACACCCCGAATCCTGCTCAACTTATGCTTATAACAGATATCACTCAATTACAAGAAGGTGTTAAAGGGGAAGTGATGCATATAGGTTCCCCACGCCTCCACCAATTATTCCGTGTCACTCATGAGTTAGGTTCATTTGTGAAAATGTATGAAAGGGTTGAGGAGCGATCTATTCTTACACCGTGGCTAGGTCTGAATATTAAAGTTTCTTATAAAAGTCACCAAACAAAAGAATTTTTGTATTCACTCGGCATGAATCTGATGACAGGTGCGGTGTTTCAAGAATTTCATGATACGGTATGCTCATTGGATTTAGTAGAGGAACCAGCAAAACATGTTTTTCAATTGCCGTTTATTATTACACCAGTACGGGCGATTGAAAAGTTAGAACGAGTAATAGAACAAATCATTGCCAAAGATGATCATCAGTGGGCGGAAGAGGCAAAGAAAAGATGGGTGAAAGATCAGGCGGTATTGGACTATTTTTATGAAGGTGTGGAAGAGAAGCCGGAAAGTTATGAGAGTGAAAAACAAGCAATGACAGAGCGCTTCACACCGAGAATTAGTATGGAGATTCTTAACGGTGGATTATTTTATTTAAAATGAACGGTGTCGAAATGTGGTTGTCTAGAAAGTTGTATTTTGTAAAAACAGTGCGTAATTTGACTTTTAGGACAGCCCGTTTTGATTATCCACGTGGATACGATAAACTAGTATTCATTAAAAGAAGAGTGGTGAGTTCATTGTTTACAATACTGCTGATTGAAGATGATATAACATTATTTGAAGAAGTAAAAGAACGTTTGACGCAATGGTCATACGAAGTAGTCGGCATTCAAGATTTTAGTAATGTCTTGCAGGAGTTTACTCATAGCAAATCCGATCTTGTCATCATTGATATTCAATTGCCGAAATTCGATGGCTTTCATTGGTGTCGAATGATTCGAACACATTCGAATGTACCGATCATTTTCTTATCTTCACGGGATCATCCAACAGATATGGTGATGTCGATGCAACTAGGTGCGGATGATTTTGTTCAAAAGCCATTTCACTTTGATGTATTGATTGCTAAAATTCAAGCGACATTGCGTCGTGTCTATAATTACAGTGTAGAGCAGACAGTAGAGATGAAGACATGGTGTGGAGCGACGGTTGATTTTATGAAGGGAACTGTAACTGCTGAAGATGGCTCAATCGAACTTACTAAAAATGAAATGGCTATCGTAAAACTATTAATTGAAAGAAAAAATGAGATTGTAACACGTGAAGAAATTATTACGAGTCTATGGGATGATGAACGATTTGTTAGTGATAATACACTTACAGTAAATGTCAATCGGTTACGTAAAAAAATTGCAGAGATAGGGCTAATCGATGTTATCGAAACAAAAGTAGGGCAAGGATATGTAGCGCGGGAGATGCAAAGATGATCCGATTATTTATAAAAGAAAGGTTCAGCTGGATTCTCTTTTTTGTCTTATTGCAACTACTCGTTTTATTAATCGGTTATTTGGATTCTAGTATAAATATTCGTTCCATTATGTATATCGTATTTCTCTCCAGTTTATTTTTCGGACTATTTATCGTCATTAGATATGTGAAAGAGACAAAGTTTTATCGAGAATTGGAAACTGTCGAAATGACTGTAGATGTAACGAATATACTAGATGCTAGAAGTCCGTTTGAGAATATTACGCATGAACGAATAGTAGAACAACAGGCTATGTATAAGAGACAGCTGGCAAAATTGCAAATTAGTACAGAACAGGAGAAAGATGATATTTTACATTGGATCCACGAAGTGAAGACACCGTTAACTACTATGCAACTAATGATTGAACGAATGACCGATGCATCGCTTAGGAGACAACTACTATACGAGTGGCTGCGAATTCATTTACTACTTGATCAGCAACTTCACCAAAGGCGGATTCCTTTTATTCAAAATGACTTGTCTATAGAGAAATCGAATTTACAGGAAATACTGTCACAAGAGATCAAATCCTTGAAAAATTGGTGTTTGCAAAAAGGCATTGGCTTTGATCTTACATTGGAAGCAGAGAATGTGTTGACGGATGCAAAATGGCTGGGGTTCATCTGTAGGCAACTTCTAACGAATGCTGTGAAATACAGCGATGCGTCAGAAATTTATATAAAAAGTGAAAAAGCCAATGAAATGACCGTGCTGTCTATCCAAGATTTTGGCCGTGGGATTGCTCCACAGGACGTCCCGAGAATATTTGATAAAGGTTTTACAAGTACCGCAAGTCACCAAGATCATGCAGCTACAGGAATGGGCTTGTATTTGGCGAAACAAGTGGCTGAGTCATTACATATCAACATACAAGTACAATCAACAATAGGAAAAGGCACTCTCTTTACTTTAACGTTCCCAAAAGAGAATGAATGGACTCGATTGGCAACTATCTAAGAAAATTACGCTTGTTGATTAACCATATGATGTGTAATTTATTTTAAAGTAAGTGAAGTGATAGAAAGATGAGAGCGACTTGTGATGGTTGGATGGAGTGAAGCTGACTTAGAGTGTCCTGCGGCTTGCGCTTCCAGACGATACGCTTTCCGGAGGGGACATCGTCCAGTTCTGTAGGGAGAATCCTAACGAGTACACCACTTTACTACACCACAAAAGAAGAATCACTTATCCTATATCAATTCGAGGCATGTGACGATAATGTCACATGCTTTTTCAAATTGTCATATGAAAGGCAGGAGAGAGTCATAATAATTCTTTACAATAGAAGTAACGAGGAGTGATGGATATGGTAATTTTACAAGCAATGAAAGTGTATAAAACATACGGAACGAAATTCAACAAAACAGAAGTATTGAGTGCGCTGGATCTAGAAGTGAAGAAAGGTGAGTTCGTTACTATTATGGGAGCTTCAGGTTCTGGCAAAACGACATTGCTGAATGTCCTTTCATCTATTGATAGAGTAAGCCAAGGAACGATTAGTATCGAAGGACAAAACATCGATGCAATGAAAGAAAAACAAATGGCGGAATTCCGTAAGCGACATTTGGGCTTTATTTTTCAAGACTATAATTTACTAGATACATTGACGGTTAAAGAAAATATTCTTTTGCCGCTGTCTGTACAAAAGTTGGCGAAGAAAAGAGCGAACGAAAAGTTTCATGCCGTAGCAGAAGATTTAGGCATAACAGAGCTCGCGAATAAATATCCGAACGAACTATCGGGCGGTCAAAAACAACGGACATCTGCGGCACGAGCATTCATCCATGATCCATCTATTATTTTTGCGGATGAGCCAACAGGAGCACTTGACTCGAAAGCAGCGTCTGATTTGTTGAATAAGCTGAGCGATTTGAACACAAAGCGTAACGCTTCCATTGTGATGGTCACTCACGATCCGCTAGCTGCCAGTTTCAGTCAGCGTGTAGTATTCATTAAAGACGGACAAATCTACACGCAACTCTATAAAGGAGACCAAACACGCAACGCATTTTTTAATGACATTATTAAAACGCAAGGTGTGCTAGGCGGGGTGCAACATGACAGTTAATCAATTAATTTTCCGCAATATCAAGAAAAATCTCAAGCATTATTATGTCTATATATTTGCGTTGATTTTTAGTGTAGCGCTGTATTTTTCATTTGTCACACTGCAATTTGATCCAGCGATGGACGAGACGACGGGCGGGGTAAAAGGCGCGGCAGCTATGAAATCAGGTTCGATTTTACTCATTATTATTGTCTCAGTGTTTTTATTGTATGCAAATAATTTATTTATTAAGCGACGTAGTAAAGAGATCGGTTTATTTCAGTTGATCGGTATGACGAAAGGAACAGTTTTCCGTATACTAAGCATCGAAAATTTCATCCTTTATATTTGCTCCCTCATTATGGGGATGTTTTTAGGTTTTTCTATGTCGCGATTATTAATGATGATTTTGTTTAAAGTAACTGGTGTAGACGATGTAGCCACATTACGTTTTTCTTCTGAAGCATTCATTCAGACACTCATCGTCTTTGCCGCAATTTATGTACTGATTTTACTTATGAACGCTATTTTCATTCGTAGACAAAGTATTTTATCCCTTTTCCGCGTAACTTCGGTAGCGCAACAACGAGTGAAAAAAATGAACGCATTCCAAATAGTTCTTGGTATCATCGGGATTGTGCTTATTGTTTTTGGCTATTATTTATCGTCTCGGTTATTCAGCGATTTATTCGTCGGAAATCAATTATTTCTTGCGATGATCACAATATTGGCATCTGTTATTGTAGGTACGTATTTATTTTATAAAGGCTCGGTTAGTTTTATTTTCAATATCATACGAAAGCATAAAGATGGTTATTTGAATGTCAATGATGTATTGTCTTTATCTTCAATCATGTTCCGAATGAAGTCGAATTCTTTTTTATTGATGATTATTACGACATTATCTGCGCTTTCTATTGCGTTATTATCGCTTAGTTATATTACGTATTATTCTGTAGAAAAAACGATAGAACGTAGTATACCAGCTGATTTTTCTATATTAACTGACCATGCAAACCAATTTACCACGGAACTTACGAATAGCGGGATAGACCATTCAGCTACAACAATCGATTTTCTGTATGTCAGAGTTAATTTATCCGATGTATTGTCGGTATCTTCGGAGAATATAGGTATTGATTTTAAAAACACAGATATAATCGTTGTGAGCGATCAGGTAGTCGACCAATTGAAAGTGGAAGAAACAGATGTGTATTTAGTAAACCAACATGATTTATTTAAAAATATTATGCAGGTCAAAGATCAAGGTCATATTGTTTTTGCAGGCGCAACTGAAAGCTATGATCTAGTGTATAAAGGCATACAAGATTTGTCTATATTACCGACTAGAGCGACAGGCGCATTTCCAATAGCAGTTGTTAACGATAAGGTGTATCAACAGATGCAAACTAATATAGACCCGGAACTTTATTCGGAGTTTACGCAGTATACCGGTGTGACGATTAAAAACCCTGAAGATATTGTAAAGGCGGATAGTATTTTCCGTGATACAGAAATTACCATTTGGGCAGGGAACGAATCAAAATCTGAAGAACGTTCTAAACAGAAACAAGCGGTTGGTGTCATCATGTTTATCGTAGGGTTCTTAGGTCTAGCATTCCTCATCACATCCGGCTGCATTCTTTACTTTAAACAAATGGACGAAAGTGAAGATGAAAAAGCGAATTATACGATTCTCCGGAAACTAGGCTTTACCCAATCAGACTTATTAAAAGGTATTCAACAAAAACAGTTATTCAACTTTGGGATTCCGTTGCTAGTCGGCCTATGCCACAGCTATTTTGCAGTAAAATCAGGATGGTTCTTATTCGGAACAGAAATGCTGACACCTATGCTTATTGTTATGTGTATTTACACGGTGTTGTACTCAATATTCGGTATATTGTCTGTACTGAATTACAAGCGAGTCATTAAAGAATCTTTATAAAATAGCATGCTTAATGATTAACTATATGATGTATAATCCATTTATGTAATAGTGAAGTAGATGATAGAAATAAGCGGGCGACTTTGTTGGTAATACAGTAATGATTAGTAGTTAAAATAAAATAGGCAGAGAAAACCGAGTGCGTTTTCTCTGCCTGTTTGTGTTAATACATTTTATAATTTATTAATTGGATAAATCTTTACGCAATCCACATAAAAATAAATCTGACACTTCTTGAGCGAGCATATCTGGTGTTTTTTCATTTGTCCATAGTTTAGTCACCGTTAACCGTTCTATTGCGCCAAGTAGAGAACAAGCTACAGTTCTCATATCAATGGATGCACGAAAATAACCAAGTTCTGCTTCTTCGATAAGATTTTGTTCGATTTGTTTCGCCATATAATCTTTAATATCATAAGAATCCTCTGAATGGATGAAACCAATTCTGGCGATGTGCTTATTTGTCTCGAATAATTGAAAAAGCTCCAGTAGATTTTGTTTAATACGTTCCTGTGCCGACAGTGTATCGAGATTCTGTTGCAATTTACTATTTTGGGTCAAAGTGGCTAATCTTTCTTTAAAATTGTCTACTAACTCTTTGAAGATGGATTCTTTATTTTTAAAATATAAGTAAAATGTAGGTTGGGTTACATTAGCTGCTTTGACAATCGTGCTAATCTTTGTTTCATAATATCCATTTTGTGCAAATTCCTTCGCAGCGATATTCAATAGTAACTCTCGACTTTTTGCACCATCCGCACCGATTTTTCGTCCTCTTTTGCTCAATTGAATCAACTCCGAATTTTGTATAATTGTGAATACTTATGCCTCCTACTATTATCTTTCAAACGAAGTAAATTGTAAAACAAATGATACTTTAAGATAATGTTTTCTAAATATATTACTCCGTCTTTTTATCTAAGAAGTTTTCATAACATTTCGCTGATAGAGAATGATTCCTATAAATACGAGCAATTCGGACGCGGGAATTGATAACCAAATACCATAAATACCAAAAAAGTGTGGTAAGACAAGCAAAAATAGTAGCATAACGATAATTTCACGAGAAGCCGTAATCCATGTAGCCATGCGAACGATTCCGACCGACTGATAATAGGTCATCATCACTAAGTTACTTCCGGTAAATAAATACGCAATAAAGAAGAGTGTAATTCCCGTAGTAGCCATGTCTCTAACTTCTTGTGGGAAATCGCCGAAAATGGATACGATGGAACCAGCAGTGATTTGACTAATAAAGAAAAAGAACACACCAGCCAGTAGAGCGGTAAGTAAAGCCATTTTCATCGTCGCACGTTGGCGTTCGTAGTTCCGAGAACCGTGATAATAACTAATTAATGGCTGTATCGCTCCACCCATTCCGATAAATAGCATGAGCATCACACTATGTACGTAATTTAAAATAGTAAAAGCTGCTACACCTTCTGTACCAGCCATTCGTTCGAAAGCGATATTATGTGAAATAGTAAAAACAGAAATACCGACTTCAGATAAGAAACTAGGGAAACCGATAAAAAGAATAGCGAGAAATATTTTCTTATTAAATGAAAAACGAATCAGCTTGAGATTATTGTTTTTCTTAAAAAAATGTGTAAGCAATACGATCATTCCGATGAAAGAAGCTATAATTGTAGCTAACGCAGCGCCTTTTACGCCATAATCGAGTACAAATAAAAACACATAATCCAAAATAATATTGATAATAGACGTTGTTGCTAATCCAATCATCGCTAAATTAGGTGCTCCATCGTTTCGAACGAATATGCTAAACGTGTTTTCAACAGTAATAACAAATCCGAAAAGTAAAATAACCCATAAATAATCAGCGACATACGGGAAAGTCGTTTCATTCGCTCCTAATGCGTATGCCAATGGGTTTCTGAATAGAAAAGCGATGATTCCGATGACGAGTGTAAAGAGAAAGATAGATAAAATAGCGTGTGTAAAAATAGTACGAGCTGAAGCCGTATCTTTTGCCCCCATCGCCATAGAATATTTTGTTGCTGCTCCAATTCCGATCCATAGCGAAAGAGCGAAAAAAATAGTGAAAGCTGGAACCGCAATTCCGATTCCAGCTAATGCATCAGCACCTAAACGGTGACCGACCATAATTCCATCGGCTACAATATTGATGGCCATCAATAGCATCCCGATAGTAGAAGGTATTAAATACCGTAAAAAAATACGTCCGACAGGCTCGGTATCTAATAGCGTTAATTTTGAAGATACAGCACTCATTGTAAAGGACTCCTCTTAAGGTCTAATTCCATAATTAAGCAAGGAAATTCTCCTAGATCATCTATTTCTCCATTTAATCTAAAACCAAACTTCTCATAAAGCGTCTGTGCTTTAGTATTATCGGGATAAATACTTAAATAAATTGTTTCACATTGATAAATTGTTTCCATTTTCGACAGAAGAAGTCCGAGAAAGCGACTAGCGTAGCCTTTGCCTTGGAAGTGTTGATCGATCATAAAACGGTCTAACCAAACCTTGCCTGAAGTCTTGTCACGTCCATGCATCGCATAACCGACAAGTTCTTCTCCATCATATAATCCAACTGATTTCCATTCTGGTTCAAACTTTGATTGGGCTAAAGAGAAAGAGTTGCTTTCAATAAAATTTTTCTGGCTTTCGTGAACTGATAAATAGGCAACTTCTTGCCAATTTTCATTCGTTACCTCACATGCGTGGAGGCTCATAATTCCATCTCGCTTTCAATTAGTTGTAAAACAAAAAAACGTAAACTGTTTTTCGAGTTTATTTAGACAAGATTCACTATTTTTTTTAATTAGAATCTTTCTTAATGAATCCAAATAGAAGTATTTCTACGATTGAATCCATCGCTTCCGTTACTGTAATACTGTTGTCATAGAAAAACTTTCGATCCAATGTTGAATTAGTTGCATCGATAATTAGCTTCATCAACAAGGAGACGTTTTGGTCTGCGATTAAGCCTTCGCGAATTCCTTGTTCGATTAACCCGCGTAAGTCATCCCACTCATTTAATGCGACATGGACACGTTCCCATTGTGCCGGATGAGTTTTTTGCATTTGATCGAGAATTTGCCAGTTATAGAAGTCGTTATAATTCGGTACGACCATAATAACCTTTTTAATCTTATCGATGAGTGGCAAGTCAGGGTCTTGGATAATCAGAGCAGTCTTATCATCAAATTCCTGTAATGTAGAATCAATAATCGCATCTAAAATTTCTGTTTTTGAAGAAAAGTGTTCGTATAACGTACGCTTACTGATACCAAGACGTTTTGCTAAATCGTCCATCGTAAATTTCATACTTGTCTCGTGAATTTCTTCTAGAAAAGCCTTCATAATACGTGCTTTCATTTATCATCCGCCTAACATTATATACATATGTAAAACTAAAGAAACAAAAATAGTTTTCCTAGTTCTGTTTAAGTATACGAATTTTCGACAACGAATGCAACAATCTACTCCTTTCTCTGTAAATACTTTGTTGAATAGGCTTATATACCTCGTATTTGGGGTAACTTCCAAGTATACGGACATGAAACAGAGAGGGTGAAATAGGCATGGGAGAGAGAAAATTAGTAATAGCGGTTGCGGGGGCCAGTGGATATATTGGCAATAATCTTTTGAAGAAACTAAAAGGAAAAGCGAAAGTCATAGCGCTTTCTCGTAACGGTGATTCACGTGAAAATACAGAAAATGTGGAATGGCGATCTTGTGATTTATTTTCTATGAAAGATGCCGAGAAGAGTTTAGCAGGTGCAGATATTGCGGTGTACTTAGTTCACTCGATGTTGAAGTCAGCTAAACTGGCGCAAGGTACATTTGAAGATATGGATGTCATTTTAGCAGATAACTTTGCTCAAGCTGCAAGTAAACAAGGGATTAAGCAAATCGTTTATTTAGGTGGAATTATTCCAGATGAGGATGTAGATCATCTATCTCGACATTTAAAGAGTAGATTGGAAGTAGAGCGGATCCTCCGTTCATATGATGTGCCTGTCACAGCACTGCGAGCAGGTCTCATCGTCGGACCAAAAGGTTCATCATTTCCGATTCTATCGAAACTTGTTAGACGTTTACCTATGATGATTCTTCCGAAATGGACTCGTTCGAATACTCAGCCTGTCGCATTAGATGACGTATTACAATCATTAACTTCATTGATTTTAGACTTTGAGCCTGCGCAACGCTCTATAGATATCGGTGGTCCTGAAGTGATGACGTATAAGTCTATGATGGAGAAGACGGCTGAAGTAGTAGGCAAGAAATCGAGAATGGTTGATGTACCGTTTTTTACGCTTAGCTTATCGCGTCTATGGTTGAGACTGGTGACTCAAACTCCGAAAGAGATTGTTTATCCATTAGTAGAAAGCTTGAAACATCCAATGGTTGTCAGTCCGGCGAATTATGTAAAAGGTATAAGTGACGGCAAGATTCCATTTCTGCAGGCAGCTAGAGAAGCACTTGAAGTAGAGGCGATGGATAAACAAAAGCCTGTTAAGAAACCATCAATTGGTCCGTTAAAGCAAGATGTACGCTCAGTTCAGCGTATTGAATTACCAAATGGATGGACTGCTGACGAATCTGCTCGCTATTACGTAAAATGGCTAGAAAGTTTCTTGAATCCGTGGGTGAAGACAGATGTAGATGATCAGTTAAATTGTAAAATTGGATTTCTTGGAGATCGAACGCTATTGGAATTGAGCTACTCTGCAGAACGCAGCACTCCTGACCGTTCGCTCTATTATATTACAGGTGGTTTATTGATGGATCCGGACTCCAATGAACGTGGAAGAATGGAGTTCCGTAAAGTTCCCGGCTCAAATGGTGTCATTATTGCGATCCATGATTATTTACCATCGATACCATGGTTCGTGTATTATGTGACACAAGCAAATATGCATGCGTTTGTTATGGAAAGTTTCCGTCGACATATGCATCGATTGAGTATAAGTAAAAAAGGGCGTATGGAAGCTGCGGCCGCACATTTATAATGAAATAAAAATCCAGAACATTAGTAAATAATACTAGTGTCCTGGAATTTTTATTGTCTCTACTAAACTTGGATATTACTGAGTCTAACGATAAGTATATAGCTGTAAACTACATAAACCCGACAGTATGCGCTTGTTCGTCATATTGCGTCTAGTTCATGAAAGGAGAAGATTGAATGTGGTGAGGCTGACTTGAAGAGTCATGCGGCTTGCGCTTCCAGACGATACGCTTTCCGGAGGGGACGCGGCGGACCTCGCAAAAGGGCGTTGCGAGTTACGCCTGTCGTCCTTAATCCTCCCGGAGTCGATCGTCTTCCAGCTTCAGCCGTACTTTGTGTGTGCAAGACAGGTTGATCACTCTTTGTAGGTAGTGAAAGACTAACTAAATAGACTTGTCTGATACAATGCGACTGTTTTTGAAGTTAGATAGTGGTGAAGTGTTGCTAGCTACTATGACTGTTTCGATGAACTGAGTGGTCAAAGCAATGACTCTATGTGCATTCAATCAGGCAATCCATAGCTCTACCCACACTGATCAAGAAGCGGAACTTACCATACTCTATTTCTGGCCGAACACCAACTGACTTACGAACAAAAATTCAAGGATTCTCCCGGAAGAACCGGCGACTCCTGGAGGATCAGTGCGACAGGCGTAATCGCCAATGCACTTCTGGCGAGTCCGCCGCGCACCCTCAGGAAAGCGTCCGGTTCTGTAGGGAGAATCCTCATACGTACACCATTTTTCTGCACCACTAAAGGAGAAGTCACTTACCCACTCAAACTTATGGACAAACACCAACCGACTTACTGACGCAATCTATACAGCTACTTGTCATAAACACCTCATTTCCAAAAGTCAATTCCTTTCATCAAATAACCAGCAGAATTAAGCAAACATCATCATCATTCACCTTAAGTAAACCTTTACATTTACATCGTATAATATACTTAATATTGGTCTTTACATAAGTTTAAAGACCTAAATATCAATTTTTTTAAAAAAACTATTGTAAACCTTTACATTTGGTTTTACAATAGGATTCAGACAACTCGGAAAAGTATACACTTTCGAGAAAAACAAACTTCAGGAGGCAAAATAATATGACGAAACAATTAATGACTAAAGAAGAAATAGCTAAAAGAGTAATTCGCAAAGAGGATTTTGTGGCGGATAAAGCTGCATTTATCGATGCGAAAACACCTGGTTCAGATAAAAAAGAAAATTATTGCATTATTGGTCCTGGAGTATCTGAAAGTGGTACGGCAGTTATTAACTTAAAAGAGCCACATGGTTTTAACGTGGGGGCGGCAGCTATGCCAAATGGTTGTGTAAACTCTCTTCACTTACACCAAACAGCTGAAGTATTTATAGTGGCAAGAGGAACTTGGCGCTTTATTTGGGGAAATGAAGGTACCGACGGAGAAGCGGTTCTAAACGCGGGTGACGTTATTTCATTACCGATTCATATTTTCCGCGGATTTAAAAATATCGGTTCTGATGATGGCTTCTTATTCTCTGTGTTAGGTGAAGATGATCCGCAAAGCGTTACATGGGGACCGCAAGTACTACGTGATGCAAAAGGTCACGGACTAGTATTGATGGAAGATGGTCGTCTCATTGATACTTCAAAAGGTATGGAAATTCCTGAAGGCGTTGACGTGATTAAGCCTACCCCTCAAGAAGAATTAGATGCTTTACGTAAAGTATCACAGGAAGAAATGGAATCACGTGTGTTCTGGTTTGAAAATCGCGTTCCTGACGAAGACGCTTTCTTAGATAGCCGTTCTGAAGGCGGCAAGAAATTAACATACGGAATTATTGGGCATGGTATTGCTACAGATGTTAACCGTCCTTCGATCGTCAACAATGAACATTCATTTGGACTTGAGTTAATCGAAGCAGAGCCTGGAAATGGATTAAATAAATTTAGCCAACCCACACCACAAGTTCTAATTGTCTACAAAGGCGAATGGAAAGTGACTGTTGAAAGTGCAGATGGAGAAGAGTTTGAAGTCGTCTTGACTGAGAAAGATGTATTCTCTGTTCCTAAAGATCATATGAGAAGCATTAAAAATGTAGGTGATGATACTGGTTTCCTTTATATTGCAAGTGGTGGAGACGAGTGGACTGCACTTGATTGGTCTGAAGAAGTAATTGAAGATGCGAAAAAGCATAATTTAGAATTAGACGAAGAAGGAAAGTTAGTTAAGAAGTAATTCTTTAACTATGCAAAAAGGTAATTGTCTTTGAATCGCGTCATTGACAATTACCTCTTTGAATAGATGATTTACTGTTTATATAAATCTTTCTTTATTAGTATCAGACGTTGTTTTTAATTTTGGTAGGATTATAATAGTTATGGTTTGTATCTACTATTATTTTCCTGAAGCTTGAATTAGACAACTCATGTAAAGAAAGGAATCATCATTATGGTAAATATTTTTGATGTGGCAAAATTGGCTAATGTTTCCATTGCCACTGTTTCCAGAGTGACTTCAAATAAAGAAGGCGTGAATGAAAAGACACGAGCTTCTGTAATAGAAGCAATGGACAAGCTTGGATATCGTCCTAACACAGCAGCAAGAACACTTAGAATGGCCAAAAGCAATATTATTATTGTGTTAATGCTTAATATTAAAAACTCTTTTTACTCAGAGTATATTAGAGGGTTGGAAGAAGTGGCTCGTGAATCCGGCTACTTTTTACTGATTGGCAGTACAAATGGCGATAAAGAAAAAGAGAATAACTATTTGGAACTAATTCAAGATAGTAGAGTAGATGGAGTGATTTTGACGACGGCAGGAATTATGGATGAAAAAGCTGTACAGAAAATCAATGAAAACAGTCCGACTGTTTTGACCTTTGACTATGTGTTGGATCCGCACATTCCTTCCATTTCAATTGACAATGAAAGTGCCAGCCGAAAGATTACCAATCATTTAATCAGTCTTGGTCATGAACGAATTGCACATATTACTGGTCATATGGAACGTATCCAGAGTCAAACCCGTTTGAATGGTTATAAACAAGCGCTTTCCCAACACAACCTCGAGATTAATGAATCGCTCATTCAGGAAGGTGGATATTTATTCGAAGATGGCTATCGGGCAGCGTCAAAATTGCTAAGTTTTGATCAGCCGCCTACTGCGATATATGGAGGAAATGACAGCCTCGCTATTGGTGCGCTAAAAGCTATCCATGAAGCAGGTTTACGAGTACCGGAAGATGTTGCACTTGTTGGCTTTGATGATTTAGATATCGCACACTATACGACACCTAGTTTAACGACGATTCATCAACCGCGTTATGAAATTGGTAAACGGGCGATGACTTTACTGTTGCAAAAAATAAATAAAGAAACGATTAGTAAATCACATATTATTCTTGAAGATGAATTAATCATTCGGGAATCTTGTGGTCATAAGCTAACGATGAAATGACGAAAGATGTATGAAGTTTACATCTGATCATAGGAGGATATGTATGACTGCGAAAGTTCCACTGGTTTTGCTTCCGGGGACTTTATGTGACTCTGAGTTATGGTCGCATCAAGTCACCAACTTATCAGATATTGCTGATGTACAAATAGGAGTTATAACAAAACATTCGACAATAGAAGAAATTGCAGCAGATGTTTTACGAAAAGCACCTCCGCAATTTGCTTTAGCTGGACTGTCGCTTGGTGGAATTGTGGCGATTGAAATGATGCGTCAAGCACCTGACAGAATTCTGAAATTGGCATTGGTCAATACGACAGCTAACCCGCCATTTGAACAACAGCAAAAGCAATGGGCTGCAACTATGAAAGACGTAGAAGAAGGAAAGTTTATAGAAGTTGTGCAGGAGCAATTCATACCGAATCTGTTTTACAAAGATCATCCTAAAAAGAAAGCATTGCAATCTAAAGCGATGGGGATGGCAGTAAGAGTAGGGGAAGCATCTTATTTGAACCAATTGAAAGCGGTTGCTTCTAAACCTGATGGATTCGAAGTATTGCCTACTATAGCATGCGATACATTATTCGTTGTTGGTAGGGAAGATGCATTATGTACGGTAGAAATACATGAAAAAATGCATACAATCATACCACATTCTCGTCTCGTAATTGCTGAAGAATGCGGTCATTTATCACCTATGGAACAACCTGAACTTGTTACAGGTGCTATGAGAGAATGGCTTACAAATGTCTAAAGAAATGATGTGAGATAGTGCTTGTAAATACAAACGATATATTACTTCATGCACAAAAAAACCGTTATGCTGTTGCAGCATTCAGTGTCTACAATATGGAAACCGTCCAGGCTGCCGTAAATGTAGCCGAACAAGAGCAGCATCCAGTAATCTTAGCTGTGGGTGAACGCTATTTTTCTACAGTGGATATTGAAGGATTGTCCAGCATGATACGAACGTTAGCGCATAATTCATCGATACCGATTGCGCTTCATTTAGATCATGCGTACAAAAAAGAATCTATCCTTCGAGCGATTCGAAATGGGTTTACTTCAGTCATGTTTGATGGTTCCCCACATCCCTACGAAGAGAATGTCCGCCTGACGAAAGAAATGACAGAAATTGCGCATTTGGCAGGCGTTTCCATTGAAGCGGAAATTGGATCTCTAGCTAGAGGGGCATTTTCAGATGAAGAAGAAGGTAGTGGAACACTAACCGATCCTAATTTAGCTGAAGAATTTGCTAAAGAGACGGAAGTGGACTTTTTAGCCGCTGCTATCGGCACTGTTCACGGGTTAAACATAACGGAACCTGCTATTGATCTGGGTTTATTAGAAAAGATAAACGATAAAGTAGATGTCCCGCTCGTCCTGCACGGTGGTTCTGATACATCTGAAGAGATGTTGAAGGAAGTGATCAAACGGGGAATTTGCAAAATAAATGTCAATACAGATGTTTCGATTGTAGCTATGAACTTCTTAACAGAAGCACTGTCAAAAGGTTCATACTCACATCTTTCCAATGTGATGGAAGACATGCAAAAAGAGATGGAAAAGTATATGTCCAACATAGTAAGAGTGTTTAAAGGGGACTATACGTCTGATAAATCAAAATAAGGCGGTCTTAATATATGCTAAGAAAAGATGAAGTTTTTAAAAATAAAACAAAAGCAATGTTAAAAGAAAATAAAAAAACTATAGGTTCTTGGTTGCAACTGGCTAGTCCGATGTCTGCGGAAATCATTGCAAAGGCTGGATTTGACTGGGCAATGATTGATATGGAACATGGACCTGGTGACATTATGACGTTGATCAATCAATGCCAGGCGCTCAATGCTTACGATGTAGAACCGCTTGTTAGAGCGCCGTGGAATGATAAAGTGATCATTAAAAAAATCTTGGATGCTGGGGTAACTGGAATTTTAGTTCCTTACGTCGGTACCGCTGAAGAAGCCAAAGAAGTAGTAGCAGCAGCGATGTATCCTCCAACAGGCGTCCGAGGAATTGCGCCAAGCCCACGTGCAGGCGGTTTCGGTATGAACGACTTAAATTACTTACAACATGCGAATGATGAAATGCTCGTCTTGGTTGCTATTGAAACACCAGAAGGCGTAGAAAATGTAGAAGAAATTTTAGCTGTAGAAGGTGTGGACGGTATTTTTGTAGGACCAATGGATTTGGCTACATCAATGGGCCACTTCTGTAATCCAGCGAATGAAGAAGTTCAACAGGCTATCGCTAAAGTAGAAAAGGCTGTAGCTAAAACAGATAAATTCATCGGAACTGTTGCGGGAAGTATTGATCAAGCGATGGCACTTTATGAAAAAGACTATACTTTTGTCGTTGCGATGTCCGATAGTGTGTCCTTAGGAAAGTTAGCGCTTCAGAATATGGCTACTTTCAATGAAAAATATCCAAATCGTTAACTAATACATCTGAAAATGAGAGGGTGAACGTGATGAGAAATATTAAAAGTTTAGTTTGTTTTGCACTTGTCATACTAGTTGGAGGAATTTTAGCAGCATGTGGCGGTGATAGTGCAAAAAACACTAAGGGAGATAAGGATACGGTTGAAATCCAAATTGCTCATGATAGTGGAACGGATCACCCGGCGAATAAAGCATTAGCAGAATTTAAAAAGAATGTTGAAGATAAAAGTGATGGCAAAATTAAAGTGAAAGTATTCCCAGCAGCTCAGCTAGGGACTGTCACGGACACGATGGAACAAACGCGTCGTGGAGATATACAAATGAGTTTTGGCGCATCTACATTATTTTCACAATCCATCCCTGAGTTCGCGATATGGGACAGTTTTTATCTTTTTGATGATGCAGAACATGCGCATCGCGTACTAGACGGTGAAGCTGGAAAGAAATTAATGGAGTCACTTGAAGCGAAAAAACTGACAGGTTTAGGATTCATGGAAATAGGATTTAGAAACTTCTCTAACAATAAGCGTCCGATTGAGAAGATGGAAGATGTAAAAGGACTTAAAATTAGAGGATATAGCCCAATCCAAATTAAAGGATGGGAATCTTTAGGAGTTTCGCTAACAAACTTGGCATGGCCAGAAGTATTCACGTCACTTCAGCAGAACTTGATCGATGGACAAGAAAGTGCGACTACGAGCTTTTACGAAATGAAGTTCTACGAAGCACAAAAATATTGGTCTTTAACGCAACACGTATATACAGACTTCTTATGGTATGCGAACAAAGAATTTATGGATAGTTTATCTGATGAAAATAGACAGTTGATCGAAGAAGAAGCAAAAGCAGCGATTGACAGCGAAAGAGCAATGATCGCTGAAAATGAAGTAGAAACTTTAGAAAAACTTAAAGAAGCAGGCATTAATGTAAATGAAGTTCCTTTAGAGGAAAGACGTAAAATGGGCGAAGTCATGAATGCTGCAGTGAAAAAAGACATCATTGATAAAACTGGACAAGAGTTATATGACTTTGTTATGGAGCAAGTGGAAGCAGAAAGAAAATAACAAATGAAATGACGACATGAGAAGGATGTTTCATATGTCGTCATTTTTATTTACGAATGAAGGGGTTGTGAAAATGATTACTACTTATAAGTGGCTAGACAGAAACTTTGAACCGATTCTAATAGCAATACTATTTTATGTAATGACTACAATCGTTACTGTACAAGTAATTTTACGTTTTGTATTTAATTCAGGATTTTCATGGGCAGAGGAATTGGCAAGATTTTTGTTTGTCTGGCTTATGTATTTTAGTATTTCATATGCAACTCGTAACAATGCGCACATCCGAATTACATTTCTTGTCGATAAATTAAATGAAAAAGCAGTAAAAGTAATGGCTGTTATTGTAGATTTATTATTTATTTTATTTGCTGTTGTTATATTTATTTCAGCATGGAAGATTTGTCAATCGGTAGCAGAGTTCCAAGATAAAGCTGTTACGCTAAATGTTTCGATGAATATTTTGTATGGTGCAGGATTTATCGGGTTTGGACTAATGATTATTAGACTAGTTCAAGGACTCATTTGGAAAGTGAAGAATTTTGCTGGTCCAATGGATCGTTTTGCGAATGAAGGTGGCTTATATACTGGTGGGAATGAAGTTGCATTTTCTCCTAAAGAACAACTAGAGGATAATGGGGGGCAGAAATCATGACGATGCTTTTACTATTTGGTAGTTTTCTTTTATTCCTCTGTATTTCTGTTCCGATTGCCATCGCGATTGGACTCGCCTCTATGGTCACTATTTTTGTTGTTCAACCGGTAAGTATGGAAGCATTTACGCAAACGATGATGCAGTCGCTTAACTCTTTTCCATTGATGGCTGTTCCGTTGTTTACTTTTGCTGGTGATATTATGGGGCGTGGGGGAATTTCCCGTCGACTGCTTAATGTATCCAGTGTGTTTTTCGGTAGAATGACAGGTGGATTAGGTGTAATCTCCATTGTGACGTGTCTATTCTTTGCGGCAATTTCGGGAACAGGTTCCGCTACAGTTGCTGCTATTGGATTAATTATGATTCCGGCAATGGTGGCGAAAAATTACGACAAGACATTTGCAACCTCGTTAGTTGCTACTGCGGGGACGGTAGGTGTCTTAATTCCACCGAGTATTCCGATGATCATTTATGCAGTAGCTGCTGGAGTTTCTGTTACGGGAATGTTCAGTGCCGGGATTGGACCGGGTGTTTTAGTCGGTCTAGCGTTAATCATTTATGTGTTGTATTATGCTAGAAAAAATGATTATAAAGGGGACGACCATAAATATACGTTGAGAGAAGTGTTGGGGATTTTTGTAAATGCTATTCCTGCTCTTCTTATTCCGATTATTATTCTCGGAGGTATTTACGGTGGTATCTTTACTCCGACAGAAGCAGCGGCGATTGCGTGTTTCTACGGAATCTTTGTAAGTGTATTTGTTTACAAAGAAGTCAAAATACTGGATCTTCCTTACATCGCATTTCGGGCGTGTTTGCTAACTGCACCAGTCATTATCATTATTGGAATTTCGTCTGGGTTCGGATTGATCTTAACGATTACAGAAGTTCCAACAGCAATTGCAGATTTCATTTTAAGTATTTCTGCCAATAAAGTGATTATCTTGCTTCTGATTAATGTATTATTATTAATCGTTGGTACGTTTATGGAGACAAATGCAGCGATTATTATATTGACGCCTATCTTATTACCGATCGTGACTGCATTGGGAGTAAATCCTATTCACTTCGGTTTGATCATGATCTTGAACTTGGCTATTGGTTTCATTACTCCGCCTCTAGGGGCTAACTTGTTCATGGCTTCGCAGATTAGTAATACGAAGTTTGAACTGTTGATGAGAGCGATTGTTCCTTGGATTATTGTCATGATTGTTGTGTTATTGCTTGTAACGTTCATTCCGTCCATTTCGTTGTTCTTGCCTAAGCTTTTCAATATTCCTGTATAATTGTAGTTGTTATTTGTAAGAAGAGGCTGTCCGGAAAGTCAGTAATGTCTGATTTTCTGTGATAGCTTCTTTTTTTGAGGTGAAAATATTTGGTGTTTCGTATAGATTGAATGGGTGGTTGGGATTCAACGGATGAGGGTGATGGGAGACGTTAGGGATGTCGTTGCGTTGCGTTTCAGCCGGACGCGTTCAGAAGGGGTCGCGGTGAACCAACCAGTCGCTTTGCTCCTTTGGTTGTTTCACCTGTCGACCTGATCCTTCCTGAGTCGCCGGCCTGCACTTCACTGCACTCTTCAGCTTTCTTTAGGAGAGAGGTTGTAACCGCTGGATTGTTAGTTCTAGATAGTTGGTATTCAACGGATGAGTGATGGGAGACGTTAGGGATGTCGTTGCGTTGCGTTTCAGCCGGACGCGTTCAGAAGGGGTCGCGGTGAACCAACCAGTCGCTTTGCTCCTTTGGTTGTTTCACCTGTCGACCTGATCCTTCCTGAGTCGCCGGCCTGCACTTCACTGCACTCTTCAGCTTTCTTTAGGAGAGAGGTTGTAACCGCTGGATTGTTAGTTCTAGATAGTTGGTATTCAACGGATGAGTGATGGGAGACGTTAGGGATGTCGTTGCGTTGCGTTTCAGCCGGACGCGTTCAGAAGGGGTCGCGGTGAACCAACCAGTCGCTTTGCTCCTTTGGTTGTTTCACCTGTCGACCTGATCCTTCCTGAGTCGCCGGCCTGCACTTCACTGCACTCTTCAGCTTTCTTTAGGAGAGATTTCGACCGTTGGATTGTTAGTTCTAGATAGTTGGTATTCAACGGATGAGTGATGGGAGACGTTGGGGATGTCGTTGCGTTGCGTTTCAGCCGGACGCGTTCAGAAGGGGTCGCGGTGAACCAACCAGTCGCTTTGCTCCTTTGGTTGTTTCACCTGTCGACCTGATCCTTACTGAGTCGCCGGCCTGCACTTCACTGCACTCTTCAGCTTTCTTTAGGAGAGATTTCGACCGTTGGATTGTTAGTTCTAGATAGTTGGGATTCAACGGATGGGGGATGGGAAAGAGTGCTTTTATTATCTTTCTACTCGTGCATATAAAATGTATATTCTATCCGCTAAGCGTTTACGCTAGTTTTTCTTGCTTCTACTAGCGGACCGCGTTCTTTTAAATATTTTTCTACTCCTTCGGCTGCTCGATAGGCAAGGGCGCCTATGGTAGCGGTTGGGTGGTGACTTCCGAATTGAGGGAATGCCGAACCGCCTACGACAAACAAGTTGTCCATATCCCACATTTGCAAGTAATTATTAACGGCAGATGTTTCAGGATCTGCTCCCATTATCACTCCGCCAGCATAATGACCACCTGAATAAATGTGATCGAATTCTTCTGGGACTTCATCTGGATCTACGATATCCGCACCCATTTCTTTCATTATTTCAGTACACTTCTCAATACCGAATTTTGCAATATTGCGATCTTGATCGGTGTAGCGGTTCGTAATACGGAGTAAAGGGTCGCCAAACTCATCTTTGTATGTTGGATCTAAGTCTGTATAATTATGCCACCATGACATGATAGCGGAAGTATACCATGCAATAAGTGAACGGTTTGCGTAGTGAATTGAATTTTTCTTAAACTCCGGGCCCCATCTTGGCGTGCCTTTTGGAACGTGGTTTGTTGCAATGGCTGCATCTCCGTATTGGCGTAATTCTATTCCGCCACCGTGTATGAAGTCTAAATCAGTATGGTCGAAGTTATCACCTGCGAAATCACTCATTGTGCCTCCGAGTGCACCTGCGCCCATGTATAAGTTAAATTTCTTATCTTCAAAAAAGCCTCTTGCACCTAGAAAAGTAATATTGAATTGTCCGTTAAAGTTTCGTCCGATAGTTCCTTTACGCGTAGTAGGATCATATTGCGTACCTATTTCTGAAAGCATTAGCAAGCGGTTGTTTGTGAATGAAAATGCACCAAGTACAACAACGTCTGCAGGTTGTTCATATTCTACTCCCGTACGCGTGTCTGTATACATTACGCCTGTCGCTTTCCCACCACTATGCAATACACGTCGAACAAGTGAATTTGTGCGGATTTCACAATTTCCTGTTTTAATAGCTGTGGGAATGACTGTAGCAAGTGGATCGGATTTGGCTGTGAAATCACATCCATACATAGTGCAATACGAACAGAACATGCATGCATTCAGTTTTTCGCCATCAGGATTTGTATAAGCTTGCGATAGATTCCCGGAAGCGACTTGGAAAGGGTGGTAACCCATTTTCTTCGTTGTATCTTTAAATAAGCGTACAGCCGGTGATTCTAGCATAGGGGGATTCGGATAGTCACTCGAACGTCTATCGCCCAGCGGATCGGGTTCACCAGAAATGCCGGCTGTCTTTTCCCATTTGTCGTAATATGGTTCCATTTCATCATACGTGATACCCCAGTCCTGTATAGTCATACCCTCAGGGATCTTTTCTTTGCCGTAACGTTCAATTGTTTTGGAACGAATTTCGAAGTCATATGCTCTCCAGCGATATGTAGCTCCAGCCCAGTGTACGCTGCCACCGCCTAAATCAGTTCCTGCCATCATTTCTGCACGAGTACGTACGGGAAGAGCAGTGTCTTCCATTGTCACACGAGAAGTAATGGTTTCAGGAGATAAATTTTGCATCATTTCGAAACGATCCGTATAGCGTAATTCATCTTTCACTCCTATATAATCTTGTCGATCTGCTTTTTTTCCACGTTCTAAAGTTACGACCTTATATCCTGCTTTAGCCAGTTCGGCTGAAACGACTCCGCCTGCCCAACCACTGCCTACTACGACAACATCTGCTTTTTTTAATTTTATGGCCATAAAAGTCCCTCCAATGATTAATGTCCTTGATAATTTTTCAAACTAACCGGCTTCATAACGATAAAGTCTTCCTTTTCGATATCTGCAGTGTAACTTGCACGAGGTCCGGGGTATTCTTTCATGCGCCATCCTTCCATATTACGGTTTCCTCCATAGACCGGATCAGCATAAGCCCCTTCAATTGTTGTTTGCAGTAACAGATTAAAAAAAGTAGCCGAAGAAACACCGTTCATTTTCGCTTTTCCTTCATCGAATAATTGAAGAATTTCATCTTGTTGGTCAGGCGATAATTCCGTAAAGCCCATATCAAACGCATCTTTTGAAGTTAATTCCATAGCATGGATGCCTTCTATGAAAATTTCACCTCTAGTCATACGCGTCTGATATCTCGCTGACGGTACAGGTACTTGAGTTTCAGCATTTGGACCTTTGTCTTGTTCTGTGTCTTCCAGGTTTTCATAATCTGCTACACTAGCTGATTGCAAAAAAGGACCGCGCATATATTCCTTGGCGTTCGTGCCCCATTCTCCGGCAAGTTGTCTATCGATAAAATAGGGGACGCCTAATTCGATAGCACCTGGACCTATGCTGTCTTTAGGGAAAAGCCGTTCAGTTGCAGCGGATAAAATATCGAATTCTGCGCTACTACTAAAAAATATTCGGGCTTCTGCTACATTATTCGTTTCATGCACTGTGGCAGGTTCATCCGTCTTTTGCATCTGGTTCGTCAGCAAACCACCAAATAATGAACCACCTACCAAACCGCCAGCTAATAAACCAGTATTTTTCATGAAGTTTCGCCGGCTAATGCCTTTTTGAGTAGCATCAGGATTTTTAGGTTCTGTCACATGAATCTCCTCCTTTATTGTTCAACCTCTTCTTCAGTTGTTCTAGTGGATAGAGAGGTTATGTACGAAAAAAGTAAGCTGCAAAACCAATAGGACGTACCTAGCGATTCGTGCAGCTCACATTTACATGTAGTAGAAAACTACATACAGTATATCTAACTTTATCCTATTTTCATGTATTTAAACGTAGAGTAGAAAGAAAATTTAGAAAATAAGTTTTGTCAATATAATTAGAGTGAAAAAAGACAAGTAACCCATATCTAATTCGATAAAAGCCTTTGAAAAGTTAGGGAAAATGAAGAATGTCATAGGAAGTGCTATGATAGAATGAGTAACGGCTTTTTTAATGAATATCAACATATTCATAATATAATAGCTTATTTATAAAGGAGAGAGTATGTTATGAAAAAAGAGGAACAACAAAATTTATTCAAGGAAATTATGGGGAACTATCCAACAGGAGTAACCGTGGTAACTGCGGTTACAGAGGACGGGACACCTGTAGGATTGACGGTCAATTCGTTTGCTTCGGTGTCGCTAGATCCGATGCTGTTATTATGGTCTATAGATCATAGAGTATCTTCTATAAAAGCGTTTACAGAAGGCGGGAAGTTTGCTGTTCACGTATTGGCTGGAGATCAACAACAACTGTGCAGTACGTTTGCAAGCCGTGTCGAGGATCGTTTCTCTACATGTCAGTGGGAGATGTCTGAAAATGGCGTGCCGGTTATTGAAGACGCGTTTGGCGTGTTTGAATGTAAGACGTTCCAAACTATTGAAGCTGGAGATCATACAATTATTATCGGTGAAGTCGTGAATTTACAAGTGGATAAACAGAAAGATCCGATGTTATATCATCGCAGAGTGTTTGGTTCAGTTCCACCCGTTTTTTATGAACAAGATGGCAAAGCATAATACACCGACAAATTACACATACTATGGTGAATCGACAGGTATGATATATTTACAAAGAAGAGCCGTTTCCCTATTCATGCAGGGAACGGCTCTTCTTGTGTAGGAATTCTACTTGCGTTGCATCCAGCTTTCTAGAGAGTGGATAGCGATTCCTTTAAAGTGATCGCTGTGATTAAATGCTCCTTCGACTTCACGTAAATGGTTGTTCATATAGGCATTTTTTTTACCAAAGAACGTCAGATGATCTCCTTCAGCGGTTTTGCTAGTTTCTGCAGCAATTCGTATATCTTTTCCTACAGATCGTGCGTAATCCACTTCGTTTTGTGATAACGCGATAATTCCGTTACGACCCTTTGCTTTGTTGCGATAGGCCATTACGCTGACACTATCTGAATGATCGATAAGCCATTCAGACAATACTCCTTCTCCAAATGAATTAGAATAGAAAGAAGTATCAAACCAAAAAGCTATATCAACTCCTAAATGCAATCCTAACATTGAAGCTTCTTCTTCAGCATATTGAATCGTTTGTTGAAAATTTTCAATGGTCTTTTGGTTGTCTGATCCCCAACTTGGTAATATGTAAGGTTCAATATCCAAATGTATTCCTGTAAATTGTGCAGTTTTTTCAGAAACGGATTGGTATTTTTCTACCCAACGAAAAAAGTTTTCCACAGGTTGCCGCTTACTTGTCCAATGAGGTGCTCCGTCAAGGGCATGGACTTCAATTCCATAAGATCCTGCTTGTTGTATGAACTTCTGGTAAACGTCGATTGGTAAATCCGTATTTATTTGTAGATAAAGAGTATTAACGTTATTTTTGTCTAGAAATGTTATAAGTTCCCCGGGCTGTTCAATAATTTGGGATGTATGCCATAACCAAGTTGCTTTTGGTTGTTCAACTCGCATAGTTAGCATTGGTTTAAGCCATATAAAGTTAGTAAAGACCAAAACAATCGCTGCCATCCATAGGGAAATTACTTTTTTCGACATGTAAGTAGCCTCGTTTTATAATTTATTTTGCACAGGTATAATTATTTATACCTATATGTTAATTATACAACATTAGTTAGTAATAAATCTAGTATTATATAACTAAAATATTGTTTGTAAGTATACAAGACAATATAGTAATATGGATAAAGAAGTAAAATGTAATAGATCATTTATTGAATGAAGGAAGGAGTAATCAATGAAAAAAATCATAGTCGCTCTTATTCTACTATTACTCATCCTTTCGCCTAGAATATACTGGCAAATCAAAGAAGAAAGAGTTTTAGATATTGTCGTAATTGATAAATCAGTGGCAAAAAAAGATTACAGAGAACATAAAGGATTCTTTCATATATTAGATAGCAAGAAAATTATACGTGCTGATGGAGAGTTTTATGATCTAGGTCGTGATTATTATGGTTTTGATCCATATGACCAAGTAGCGATGACCCCTTTTCGTGCGCGCTTGGCAGATTTAATATACGTTGCGGATACGTACGGCGTCTTTAGTGACGATTTGAAAAAGAGTCCTGAAGGAGAGCGTTCGGAACTTATTTATGGTGGAATGGAATTACTAGAGTGGAATGAATTAATGGCCAGCAGAGATGAAAACACGACACTAATCGCTGAATTTAATAGTTTTGCTTCCCCTACAAGTGATGAAGTGAGCGGTATTATGCAAAAAAGTTTGGGAGTAAACTGGTCGGGGTGGGTTGGTCGACATTTTACGGATTTATCGAGCGATGAAGTTCCTCAATGGTTGATTGACAGCTATCAACAACAAACTGGCGATGATTGGATACTTGCAGGAGCTGGCTTAGCATTTGTTCACACTTCGGGGCAAGTAGTTGTGCTAGACGGTCAACAGACGAAAAGTGCAGCTCGCTTTAAACTCACAACAATGGGAGAAAAGAAGTTCCCAAAAGTGAATGCGTCTTCTTATATTTATTGGTTTGATGTAGTAGAGCCAGTAGGTGAAACAAAAGTATACGCTACGTATGAATTTGATTTGACGGAAAAAGGTAGAAGTGTATTGCATGATGCTGGTATTCCTGAAAAGTTTCCCGCTGTATTACATCAAGAGAGTAAAAACACCTATTATTTTGCAGGTGACTACGCTGATTTTGATATGCAACCGCTGGTGAAATGGCAAGGAGTGCATAACTTTTATAAATATTTTGCAAAAGATGTCTCTGCTTTCTACTGGTTGACGTATTTTCCTATGATGGAAGCAATACTAGAGGAGACAGTCGAAAGAAAAGATGGTGAGCCTAGTGAAGGATAAACCTAAAAGTCGTTTTTATATAAAAGTTTTGATTTGGTTTATATTTCTGAGCACATTCGGTGTCGGAGGAGGCATCTTCTTTTTATTGTTTGCTGTCGTTCCTATTGAGCAAATGTATACAGATAGAGGATGGTCTCAATTTAAAATAGACACTGTCATGAAATACTTTGTAGTCGGCTGGGTGGCATTTGGTTTTGTCGTCTCTTTTCTTTATTACTTTATAGTCGTAAAAAGAAATCGCTGGCGGTTAACGTGGACGATAGTTGCGTGTTCACTGTTCCTATGCTTGGCTGGACTATATTACTTTATGAATACTGGCAGTGGACTTGTACAGTCTTCTCAAGGGGAAGTTGTGGAAGGGGATCGCTTTACGTTTGGGCCGTATCCTGAAAAAGAGGATTTAGTTCAGTTAAAAGCACAAGGATATGACGGGGTTATTACATTATTAAGTCCTACATTACCTATTGAAAAACCTTTACTCGATCAAGAAATTCGTTCAGCAGAAGAAGTTGGACTGGATGTACATTCGTTGCCGATGTTGCCTTGGGTGGGAGATAACTCAAAGTCTATTGAGCGAGTGCGAGAGTTGATCAAAGAAGATAAAAAGTATTATGTTCATTGCTATTTAGGCAGACACCGAGTGGACGTCATTAAACAAGTGGTCAATGAAGAAACAGGCGATGAACAATATCAACTGCGATTTTTACAACCGACGACATTGGAGAGAGGAAGTTTATTTTATTTCCCTGATCAGTCGATTGTCATGGGACCTTTTCCGACAGAAGAAGAGTGGTTTACGCGTATTAAGCGCGGGGAAGTTGAGGAAGTCGTTTCCTTACTGAAAGATCCGCAAGATTCTGAATGGCCGTTGAAAGAGAAAAAGATTGTTGCAGAATTACAAATGACCTATACATCGATGCCGATTGTGGAAGAGCCCTCCATTCGAGAAATACGTAAAATAGCTGAGTATCTCCAATCATTGGATCATAAAGTGTATGTGCATGATTTTAGTAATAGCCCTGCGCTCATGATGCTTGAAACATATTTGGACTGGGGGACAACCCTTACTGGAGCTGTTCCACCTGAATTGCAGTGTGGTAAGAGTGAGTGGGTAGGTCGCAAAATGCTAGTAGGTTGCCAGCCGACTAAAGAGGAAAGTGATCGATTGCGTGAATTAGGCATAACTGATTTCGTGGACATGGACGAACTCTCTTTAGATGAACAATATTTAAGTATAAAAGAGTCTAAAGAAAACAAGAGCCTGACGTATCTCGTAACAGCAAAAAAAAGCAAGCAAGTAAAGCGCGTGGCTATCGGCTTGTTGTACGGATCGGATACACGTGGGAAAGAATTTGATGACATTGCATTTTCTTTAGGAAAAGTGAAGCGTCATGAACGTAATTTGCTAGTAGGTCCAATGCTCGAACCAAAAGAGTATTCAACTTTTGCTAAAACGTACGGCGTGTCGCAGTTGTTCTATTTGCGATCCATTAGCACGAGTTCCGATGAAGAACTATCTGTAATAGAAAAACTGGCAGCCGAAAATCATATATCATTAGTTGTCATTCCGATGATTAGTCAATATGAAGAGTTGCTTATTCCCCTAATAGATAAAGAAAGCGGTTTGAATTATATAATGGTAGAAAGTTCTTTGATTCCCGAAGTAAATGATTATTTAAAAAAGTTTTAAAATATTATTAACGTATATTAGGTAAAGGTGTGTGAGGCTTTGAGTCAGGAACGATACAATATAGTAGACGCGTCCTTGTTTCCGAACTTTCTAACGTGGCAAGTAGCGAATATGAAACGTTTTCAACGGATATTTACAGTAGTATTCGTTACGAGCCCTGAAGATACAGAATCAGCAAAGCTATTATTAGCGATGCAGTTACGTGATTCGGATATATTATTTCGCTTTCCAGACGGTCAGCCGGATATTATTTTGATGACCAACACAGGCGAGGCGGAAGCGAATGTATTTATAGATAGATTAGCGAAAACCGAAGAAGTGCGTTCTTATCCATTGGCTACTGCTATGTTAGAAGTCAGAAATGGAACTGTCTCGCATGAAGATATAATGAAAGTCGGACTCCTTGCGATAGAACGCGCACGTGAACTAGAGGGGCAGACGATATGTGTAAAAGATCGTACGTTTCGAATACTGAACCAACAAGTCATCCGAGTTAGTATTATTGACGAAGATCCACTAGTTACGACAGTCCTTCAGAAACTAATGGATCGTGTGTCAATTAGTCAGCTGGAATTAGAGATTCAAGTATTTCATGATGGTCATGATTTTTTGGATTCTAATTGGTATGAGTCTGCACATACACATATCGTCATTATGAATGATGTATTGCCTAAGAAAAATGGTTTGGATATTTTGTATGCGTTACGTGAGTTACCCAATACACAAAAATATCATATTATTATGATGACAAAACGCAAGAGTGAGACGGAAATGCTGTTTGCGTATGAGAATGGGGTGGATGAGTACATGATGAAACCTTTCAATCCGCGTTTATTTGAAGCGCAAATTAAAAAAGTGCTTAACCGGATCTATCATGAATAGTTTATTGTTGTTCATGATAGTACTCATCATTTCGCTGTTTTTAGTGCTAGTATTACTTTTCCTTCTACTACTATTTTATCGCTTCCGACAAGTAAAAAATAAGAAGACTATAGCGAACTATATAGAACTACACCAATCTAAATGGTTGGATTATTTATTAGGAGGAGAATTATCAGCTGAGCTGAAAAAGCCTGCAAACACGTTGGAGTTGGAAGCGATAGATGAGCTGTTTTTCAGGATACGTTACCATTTCTCTTCAGATGAATTGACGAAAAAAATTGATCAGTATGCATCTGAATATATGAAGACTTATTACGTCAAACAGCTAAACTATCGAAATTCAGGCATACGATTAAATGTACTGAATAAAATTTATCTTTATGAGTTTTCATTTTTACATGAAGAGATTATGAATCGCTTGAAAAAATCAAATTCAAAAGAAGAGTATTTATTGCTTTGTAAGATCATTGCAAAAAATTCTTCATCAGATTTTGTGTCATATTATGCGAATCCTAAGCGGCGATTAGGAGAATTTGATTATAAAAGGCTCATAGTAGAGTTAGATGAATCACAGACACGTTTATTGGCAAAAGACTTTGATGCATTACCTGATCCGTTAAAATATTCGCTACTAGATATTGTAGGCGCTAAATTTTATTTGGATTGGTTACCACTCTTGCACTACTGCTTGGATGATTCAGACCCAGAGTTACGAATACGGGCTTTGAAAAGTATTGCGTTGCTGGAAGTGACTCCCACTTACTCCATGTATGAAGAATTTGCAAGTTCTTCTATTTGGGAAGAGCGTCTGATGGTAGCAAAGATTTTTGCTTCTGCACCTGAAGAACAGGCGGAAGTTATATTAAACCGTCTCATTACAGATTCATCTTATGCAGTCCGTATGCAAGCTGCAAAATCAATGAAAATGTTAAAGAATGGTCAACAAACATTGTATTCCGTCATAACCAATTCTACTGATGAATTTGCGGTGGATTTGGCGGAAGAGATGTTGGGAAAGGAGTAATCTGATGAATCTTCCTCATATTACTTCCTCGCTGTTTGCATTCGTAGGGTATATTTTGCTGTTTTATATGTTTGCTGTTATTTTCGTCTATACAGCGATGCTGATCATAGCGTTTTTGCGGTTAGCGAAGGAAAGGAAATTGCAAAAGAATCTTGCAGATGAAGATGGGGTGGATTTTATATATACTCAGCCAGTAACTATTATTGTTCCGGCATATAATGAACAAGAAGGTGTTTTAGGTAATATTTATTCGCTGCTTGCATTGGAATATCCGGAGTTTGAAATTCTTGTAGTAAACGACGGATCTTCAGATGGAACGGAAGCATTGGTGATCGAACAATTTGACATGAAACCACTGAAAAAAGTTATTCATTTACAACTTGATACGAAGCCGATTCAAGCAGTTTACCAGTCAGAGATCCATCCGAATTTACGCTTGATCACGAAAGAAAATGGCGGAAAAGCGGATGCGTTAAATGCGGGTATTAATGTTTCGAAATATCCTTACTTTTGTTCTATAGATGGGGATTCTATGTTAGATCGAACATCGTTATTACGAGTGATGAAACCGATTATGGAGTCAAACAAAGAAGTGGTCGCTGCTGGGGGTAATGTACGGATTGCCAATGGTTTTGATATCCAAATGGGACAACTAGTGCGCGAAGGTTTACCAACGTCAACTATTGTGAAGATGCAGATTGTAGAATACATGCGTGCTTTTCTTATGGGACGTATAGCGCTTAGCCGTTTTAATCTTGTATTAATCATATCAGGGGCTTTTAGTGTATTTTCTAAAAAGTTAGTGATAGAAGTAGGAGGATATTCTACGCAAACGGTCGGTGAAGATATGGAGTTAGTAGTAAAACTCCATAAAGCCATCGGGGACACAAAGGACAAAAAAGAAATCGTCTTTACGGCTGATCCTGTTTGCTGGACAGAAGCACCTGATACATTCGCAGGTTTGCGTACGCAACGCAGACGTTGGCATCAAGGATTAGCAGAAAGTCTTTGGTTACATAAAAAGATGGCCTTCAATCCGAAATATGGCTTAGTCGGCCTTGTATCTTTTCCGTACTTTCTATTATTAGAACTATTGGGACCATTAATAGAACTGGTCGGATATGCTTACCTAATCATCTCGCTGTTTATGGGCGAAGTATATGTAGTATTTGCTGGACTTCTTGGGTTAACGTTTCTTTTATACGGCTCATTATTTTCTATGGCATCCGTTTTACTAGAGGCGTGGAGCCGAAATACGTTTCCGAAAATTGAGGAGCTGATCAGTCTCGTGTTATTAGCGCTGACTGAAGTATTTTGGTATCGCCCAGCTACCATCTTTTGGCGAGTGGAAGGTATTATTCGTGCATTACGAGGCAAACGGGAATGGGGACATATTAAACGAAGAGGATTATCTGAGGATAATGACTAACAAATAAACGCCTAACGAATCGATTGCAAGGCTGATTCGTTAGGCGTTTTACATTTCATGAATTTTCAAGCCTGTTGATTATCCGAATAAAGGAATTAGTGTTTGGAAATAAGTTGCTTTTGATAAGTAATTGTAGAGTTAGTGTACGTTTTAGGATTCTCTCTACAGAACCGAACGCGCCCCCTCCGAAAAGCGTATCGTCTGGAAGCGCAAGCCGCAACACTCGCTAAGTCAGCGTCACACCACCCAATTGTCATAGTCAAAATCGATTTTAAATAAATGAATGAGAGAATTATACATAAATCACCAGGATTGATAAATTTTAGCTTAATCGATCTTCAGCTGTAATATCTTTTGGTTCCCGTTCTAAATAATAGGCGCCTTTTGTATAAATTGCGATCACAACTGTCAGTACCGCTGCAAGAATTGCCGCAAAGAAAGCAGCTGTAGACTGTAAGAATATACCTAACACTCCTGAGGCGGCAATTGTACCAAATGTGCTGGCGACGAGTAAAGAAACCACACCTACAGGATTCCATTTATATAAATACTCTTGTCTAGCCACATAATATGTTGGACCAATGCGTAGCCATTTCTTGACGATGAGGGCATCTGTCACTAAAATCGCAGCCCAAGAAAACAAGAATACCCCTTGGAACGTCATGACAGTATCCAAATGATCGACAATACCGGCTAGCATGAGCGCAATCGCGGAGGCGGCAGAAACGACTACCCAAAATCTTCGTCCAGGAGTGAAACGGAACACATTCTCAAAGAAATTAGAAAGGGAGAGGGAACTACTATAGATATTAGTGACGTTAATACGTAATTGTGTCAACATAGTAAATAATGCACCACCGATACCTAGTAAAAGAACAATATACACACCAGGATCTTTTTCAAGGAAACGCACACCGAACCATATACCGAGTCCACCCATCACTCCATAACAAAAAATTTGAGGAATAAATCCTATAGCGATAGATCCAAACTTTCGATCCGAGGGTTTTAAGAAACGTGCATAATCGGAAGCTAGTAAAGCTGTTAGTCCCATAATTCCATTATGCATCCCAATACAGAATAATAAAGCGGTTCCACCGAACTGAACACCTTCAGGCATATAAGAAAATACAGATCCGGTATAGACAGCCGGCTTTATAAATGAAACAACAATCGCTGTAATTAGAAATATTAAAAACACAGGCATTGACCACTTTTGCAACTTGTCTAGTTGCTCAATTCCGAACCAATTTAACGGAATAATGATCATTCCAAAGACAACGATCAAAATCCACTTAGGGAAGTCTGGTAAGAAATGATGTACTGCAGATACTAGGATCAACCCTTCGAATGCACAGTACATAATAAAGTTCGACGCGTAAATTAATGAAGTAAGGGAAGAACCGATATAACCAAAACCCCCACCGCGTGAAAGTAAATTTACATTCATACCTGACTTAGCTGAAAGGTACGCAATGACTGTGCCGAGCAATCCCGCCACTATAATTGCGTAAATTGCTGAAACGATTGCGTTGGGTGCTCCGAACTGCAATGCCATAACACTTCCCATTTGAAAATAGAAAATAGCGGTCGCAATACCGAATGTAATGTTTGTAATGCTGAGCCAACTTTTGCTGCGGTCTTCGATAGGAACGCGATCTAAAGAATAATCTTTAACTACTTCCTCATCCGAATCATCAAGTAACAAATCTTTCTCTGTTGTCATACACATCAGCTCCTTCTCGTAATTCGTCAACCCCTTCCGCCAGTATATTCTGGCTCTATACTCATTTCGAGAGAATGGTTCATACGTACATTGGTTGAATTGACATCTTTTAAATAGTAACAATAGTATAATGAAAAAATCAAGTGCAGACTAAGCTGATGGATGAGTGTTGATCATTTTATAATATTTTACTGCCGATTTCTATCTTGAATAGATAGCTCATGTAGTTATCGATAGTTCTATTACATTTACTGAATTTAGTAAATGGTAAGCTGGAGATTACTGGATTATTTCATCGCTCCCCGCCGTTTTGCGGATTCTTTATAGGCAGCTGAACGAAAGAGCAGTACAGGATCATTGCTACATTCCAATCCTTCTGTAGTAATCGTAGGGTCGAATACTATATTTTCGGCATTGTCCGGACGGAGGGAAGTCAATGTCAGTATACCCGCTTCAATTTTTTTGCGATCGTCTGGCCATGCCTTCGTTGGATCGTCGATGGGGTCACCGTATTCTGCCAATTGCACAAGTAATCGAAATTGAACTGCTTGTTTCTCGACTTTCTTAATTAACTCGTTTTCTATAGATGATGCAGGAACTGAGCTATCGTTAGAAGGTAGAGGTTGCCATTCAAAGCGCACTGCTTGTGTTTGTTTGCTTGTGTTTACAAATATGTAAGAATGTATGCCGTAATAGTGAAGAGTTTCAAAGTTTTTCAAAGGTTTCAATTTCTTCAGGATGGTAGCGAAAGCTTTGTAATGAACGTCATGCAATAAGGAGTCTATCCGTTCACTCCAAGAGCTCGACTTTTTATCAAAAGACCTAATTAATCGAATAAACGCCTCCGGAGTCTGGCTTACGAAAATCGGTACATTTACCATGACTAGATTTGTATAATTTCCGTTAGACAAATTGAAACGGACGGCCATTCCTTTTACGGGATTTAATATTTCACTTGGTTCTATACTCGGGGAACTATGTGAAAAACGTACGACAGCCGAAACTTCCCCCGTTTGTAAATGCTCTGCAGTTGTCCACGGAATAGCAGCACCAGTAGATTTGAATGTCGCGTCAAAAGCAATTCCGGTAGCGTGTGCACGTCTAAGATGAGGTGATATATGTGCAACGTTTTCAATAGCGTCGATCGCATTTGCTGCCGTCAATTTCTTAGGATTATTCATGGAATCACTCCTTTATCTTTTAACATACCCTACATAAATTGAAGTTAATCGATTAAAAGTCAAAGATTGGGGAACTATAGAAGAAATGACCAACTAAGGAGAGGATATAAGTGAAGCAAACATTTGTAGTGATTGTGTCAGTGATGACGATTGGACTAGCAGGTTGTGGCAGTGACGAGCCTGTAGAGGTACCTACACCGTCAGCACCAATCGAGCAACCTGTGGATACAAATACGTCAGCAGACACTTCGGCATCAGAGCAACCTAGTATATCGACAGATACTATGAAGGTGGATATGGATCAACTTTCGTTTAAGGAAATTAAGGTTGAAGTTTCGTATGGCAAAGACCGTGAGTACGAAGCGGAGATTGAGCAGGATGATAATGAGCCATTTGAAGCGAAAATAGAAGACGAGGTAAATGGTGTGTACTTGCAAGGACAAGAAGCGTTTAATGATTTGTATCCGAGAGCAGAGCAACTGCAATTGACAAAAGATAGTACAAAAGAAGAGACGATTGAGCAAGTGTTACAAGCTTTTGATTTAGAATCTAGTTATGAGAAATTTGAAGTGGAGATTCGTTTTCATGATGGCAGTAAGTTAGATGTGGAAGACAGGAAATAAGATAGTTTCATTACGCGTCAGTTGAGTAACCGTGCTATGTATAATTAATTTAAAAGCAAGTTAGGTGATAGAACTAAACGGGCGACTTTGGCTAGATGGAGTGAAGCTAACTTGGAATGTCTTGCGGCTTGAGCTTCCAGACGCTACGCTTTCCGGAGGGGGCGCCCTCAGGAAAGCGTCCGGTTCTGTAGGGAGAATCCTAAACGATACACTATTTTTTCTGCACCGCCCCAACTTCTGGCGAGTCCGCCGTAACGAGTACACTAACATTACAACTCCCCGTCAACAACACCTCATTTCCAAAAGACCATTGCTTTCTTTAGATAATCAGCCGGCTTGGTTTGTTAGTAAACTATGCTTGATTACATATAATACCATGTCAAGGCGACTAACATCAGTACGAATGTCGGGATACCTGCTATGAAAAACCAAGCAGGATTCGCTGAAAATGTTTCCGAAGGTTTGCGCATGGATTCGATAGCTTCTTGCTGTCCTTTACGTACGAACACTTTACGCATACTCGTTGCGAAGAAGTCAAAAGAACCAGTGCGTATAATATAGATTGTTCCTCCGATGAAAAGCAAAATAGCGCTGATAAAAAAAGATACATTGATATATCCGAGTAGTGTGAATTTTCCATATAGTACATAGATAGAAATAATGATTATGAATTGAGAGAGAGAAAATACAATACTATTAGATTTCATATTGAGCCTTCTTTTCATATAATAATGTCGTTTTCTATTGTCTATCATACAAGAATAGTAAGGAAAAGTGTAGAATCTACATATATTCTTTAAAATTAAGATAATATTGATGTTAGCGTTTACATTTAGAAGTTTTACTTGTATAATGAAATAGCTAGTTGATCAATTATTTTAAAGGGGAGGTCAATGATTTGAAAAGTAAAAAATGGGCTTTACTTATGGCGCTGACGTTAGTGCTAAGCATGTTCCTAGCTGCTTGTGGTAGCAAAAAAGAAGAAGACAAGCCTGCAACAGATGGGGATAAAGAAGATGATCAGGCGACTGAACAAACTCATGGAAAAGACGAAGATGGGGAGCCGGACGCAGAACAAGTACTGTATTTAGCTGAATCTGCTGCGATTCCATCCGTTGATTCATCTATTGTTGAGGACGCTGTAGGATTCAACGTACTAAACAACATTAACGAAGGATTGTACCGTTTAAACCAAGAAAACATTGCAGAACCAGCTATGGCTGCTGAAGAGGCAGAGGTAAGTGAAGATGGACTTACTTACACATTCAAACTGCGTGATGCTAAATGGGCTGATGATACACCAGTTACAGCTAACGATTTCGTTTATGCATGGCAACGTGCGATCGACCCGGCAACTGGTTCACCATATGGACCATTCATGATGTCAGGTGTTGTAAAAAATGCAACAGAGATTTCTGAAGAGAAAATGGAAGTATCTGAGCTAGGTGTTAAAGCGCTGGATGAAAAGACGTTTGAAGTTACACTTGAACGTCCAGTACCTTATTTCTTATCACTTATGTCATTCGGAACATTCTATCCACTAAAAGAGGAGTTTGTAACATCTAAAGGTGATGCGTATGCAACGAACTCTGATGGACTTCTATCTAATGGTCCATTCATTCTGACTGACTGGGATGGAACTGGCGATAGCTGGTCATTTAAAAAGAATGAACATTATTGGGATGTCGACAGTGTGAAATTAGATGAAATTCACGTAAACGTAGTAAAAGAATCTGCTACAGCAGTGAAACTTTATCAAGATGGTAAATTAGATCGCGCAGGAGTTTCTGGAGATCTTGCACAGCAGTATATTGATGATCCGGAAGCAGTTATCCAACCGGAAACATCTGTATTCTACTTCAAGTTTAACCAAGAGCGTGACGGAGAAAAGACGCCATTAGCGAACGAAAACATTCGTAAAGCGATTGCAAAAGCTTTTGAAAAGCAAGATATGGCTGATGTAGTACTTGCTAACGGTTCTTTACCAGCAAACTTCTTAGTACCAACAAACTTCGCATTTGATGAAAATGAAAAAGACTTCCGTGATCTAAGCGGCGACCACTTATTGTATAACGTGGAAGAAGCACAAGAACATTGGGAAAAAGGTTTAGAAGAACTCGGAGTGGATTCTTTGAACTTAGAGATCCTTGGTGGAGACACTGAACTATCTAAAAAGATGGACGAGTACTTTAAAGCGCAATTAGAAGGGAATTTAGAAGGACTTTCTATTTCATTGAAAGAAGTACCATTCGCAGTACGTCTTGAATTAGACGGTAACCAAGATTATGATATTCAAGTTTCTGGATGGGGCCCTGACTTCCAAGACCCGATTTCATTCCTAGATTTGTTCGTAACAGATGGAACAAACAACTTGATGTCTTACTCTAACCCAGAGTATGATAAGTTAATCGCAGATTCAAAGGGAGAATTGGCTCTTGATCCTGAAGCTCGATATGAAGCGTTTGCAAAAGCTGAGAAAATCTTGCTTGAAGATGATGCAGCGATTGCACCTATTTATCAGCGCGGATTGATTTTCTTGCATAAGCCATACTTTAAAGGATTAGTAGATCATCCATTTGGAGCAGACTACACGTACAAGTGGGCTTATATTTCCGGTAAGAAGTAAGTATTGTAAGTTAAATAGGGGAGAGTATATGGGAGTGTCGTCTTCCATATACTCTCTTTTTAGTAACAACCAATAGTTGGAATATTTACAAGATACAATCTATTGGGAAGTGTTAATACAATTAGCAAATAGTAGGATAGAAACTCCGTGGAGGTGTAACGTAACGTGGTTAAGTATATTGGAAAACGCATAGTTTATATGTTTATCACGCTATTTTTAATTGCGACTGCTTCTTTTTTCCTTATGCAAACATTGCCGGGATCTCCAATCGCATCTTACAGTAAACTGAATGATACACAAAAAGCGATTGTTGAGAAGAAATATGGGATTGATAAGCCGAAGCCCGTTCAGTACGCAATTTATATGAAGAACTTGGCGAAGGGCGATTTAGGAACATCATTTGCTTTTAAAGGGAAAAGCGTGAATGATTTATTAGCCTCACGTTTGAAACCTTCATTAATCTTGGGAGCGCAAGCGATGGTCTTTGGGACTCTCGTTGGAATCTTGTTAGGTATGCTTGCTGCATTGAAGCAAAATACGTTTTGGGATTATGGGAGTACGTTTTTTGCGATACTCGGTATATCTATTCCATCCTTTGTATTTGCTTCTTTGCTACAGTATTGGATTGCATCTGAATGGCATCTGTTACCGGTTGGACTGTGGAATGACGGTTGGAAATCAAGTGTCCTGCCATCGCTTGCACTCGCAATGGGGCCACTTGCCCTATCCGCGCGTTTCATACGGACTGAGATGATTGAAGTATTAAGTTCAGATTATATTACATTAGCAAAAGCAAAAGGTGCAAACGGTTTTGAGATAGCGTTTAAACACGCATTTAGAAATGCATTGATTCCACTAATTACTGTTCTTGGACCACTAGCAGCAGGACTAGTGACAGGTTCACTAGTGGTAGAGAAAATTTTCGCGATTCCTGGAATTGGTGAGCAGTTCGTTTCTTCTATCATGGTAAATGATCATGCGACAATTATGGGTACGACGTTATTATTCTCAATATTTTTGATCGTTGTTATTTTTATTGTGGATATTTTGTACGGAGTCATTGACCCACGTATCCGCTTGTCTGGAGGTAAGGGATAATGCGAAATGAATTTGAAACAAAACAATTACCTCAAGAAGACTTTGAACGAATTACGATTGACAGCCATGAAGCAGAACGTATTGAAAAGAAGAGTTTAAGTTTTTGGCAAGATGCTTGGCTTCGCCTACGAAAAAATGGGGCAGCGATTGTAAGTATGGTAGTTCTTGTGTTGCTAGTCCTAATGGCGCTAATTGGTCCTCTTTTGAATGGACATGCAGGAGACGCACAAAACTTGCGACATGCCAATTTGCCACCAAAGATTCCTGGAATTGAACAAATGGGAATATTTGACGGTGTCGGAAATTTAGCTGGAAAAAAAGTCGATTTATATGAAATGAAAAAGGTAGATGACTATTATTGGTTCGGAACTGATGGGCTGGGCCGTGATTTGTTTACTAGGTTATGGGAAGGTACACAAGTTTCACTATTTATCGCATTTGTCGCAGCGGCGATTGATTTGGTCATTGGTGTCATCTATGGATTAGTTTCTGGTTACTTTGGCGGCCGAACGGATGACATTATGCAACGTATTGTCGAAGTTCTTATCGGGATTCCTACATTAGTAGTAGTAATCTTGATGATCATGATTATGAAACCCGGTATAACAGCGATTATCGTTGCCATTACAATTACCGGTTGGATAGGGATGTCACGAATTGTGCGAGCACAAACTTTGAAGTTTAAATCACAAGAATTCGTACTCGCTTCACGAACACTAGGATCTAAAGATGGTAAAATCATTACAAAACACTTATTGCCTAATATGCTTGGGATTATTATTATCAATACGATGTTTACGATTCCGAATGCTATTTTCTTTGAAGCATTTCTAAGCTTTATCGGAATTGGGCTTCAACCACCAGCTGCATCACTTGGTACATTGATAAACGATGGATATAAGGTCATGGAACACCAACCATATGTCTTGCTGTTCCCGGCAGTCGTCATTAGTATTTTAATGATTGCCTTTAACTTGATAGGTGATGGATTACGTGATGCACTTGACCCGAAGATGAAAGATTAAGGAGGAGAGCCAATTGACAAAAATTTTAGAAGTTAAAGATCTTGAGCTTTCCTTCCACACGTTTGCAGGGGAAGTTAAAGCCATCCGCGGTGTGAATTTTGATTTGAATAAAGGAGAAACATTGGCTATTGTAGGTGAGTCAGGATCGGGTAAGTCGGTAACGACAAAATCCATCATGCGACTATTGCCACAATCTAGTGCAGATTATAAAAATGGTGAAATTTTATATGATGGACGAGATTTGACCAAAATTTCCGAAAAAGAAATGCAGAAAATTCGTGGAAAAGATATTTCAATGATTTTCCAAGATCCAATGACTTCATTAAACCCGACGATGACGATAGGTAAACAGATCATGGAACCTATTCTAAAGCATCAGAAAGTAAGTAAATCAGAAGCACGCAAAAAAGCGGTTGAAATATTGAATTTAGTAGGTATCCCAAACGCTGAGAATCGTTATAAAATGTATCCACACCAATTTTCGGGTGGGCAACGGCAACGAATTGTTATTGCAATTGCTCTTGCGTGTAATCCGAAGATACTTATTGCAGATGAGCCGACAACTGCATTGGATGTAACGATTCAAGCACAAATTTTAGAACTTATGAAAGAAATTCAGAAAAAAATCGATACGTCTATCATTTTCATCACGCATGACCTTGGCGTAGTTGCCAACGTAGCAGATCGTGTTGCGGTAATGTATGGGGGCAAAATTGTGGAGATCGGTACGGTAGATGAAATTTTCTATAATCCACAACATCCATACACATGGGGTTTGTTAAGCTCTATGCCATCCATGGATTTAGATGATCAAAAATTGTATGCTATTCCAGGAACTCCGCCAGATTTATTGAACCCACCTGTTGGCGATGCGTTCGCATTGCGTAGTGAGTACGCATTACAGATTGATATGGAACGTCAACCTCCATTTTTCAAAGTGAGCGATACACATTATGCGGCGACTTGGTTACTTCACCCACAAGCACCACAAGTGGAACCGCCTGCTTTAATTATTGAGCGAATGAAAACATTTCCTGGTAGCCGATATTACGTTGAAGAAACGGGAGGGACTATGTAATGGCGGAACATTTAATTGAAGTAAAGAATTTAAAACAATATTTCAATGCAGGTAAACCTTCCGAAGTTCGAGCAATTGATGATATTAGTTTTACGATTAAACGTGGCGAAACTTTCGGTTTAGTAGGAGAGTCAGGTTGTGGAAAATCTACTACAGGCAGAACGATGATACGTTTGTATGATGCGACAGCTGGTCAAGTGCTATATGACGGAGTAGATGTTCATGCGCCAAAAACAAAAAAAGAAAGCCAGCTATTAAATCGTAAAATGCAGATGATTTTCCAAGATCCTTATGCGTCATTGAATCCACGTATGAAAGTATTGGATATAATAGCGGAAGGCTTAGACATTCACGGACTTGTTAAAGGAAAAACCGCTCGAAAACAGCGTGTAATCGAGTTGCTTGAAACGGTAGGCTTAAATCGAGAACATGCGGAGCGCTATCCACATGAGTTCTCAGGTGGTCAGCGTCAGCGGATCGGTATTGCGCGCGCACTTGCGGTAGAACCTGAATTTATCATTGCAGATGAGCCGATTTCGGCACTCGACGTTTCGATTCAAGCGCAAGTAGTAAACTTATTGAAAGAGCTACAAGAAGAGAATGGCTTGACTTATTTATTTATTGCGCATGACTTATCGATGGTAAAGTATATATCTGACCGTATCGGTGTGATGTATTTTGGGAAATTGGTAGAAATGGCACCCGCGGATGAATTGTATCGTAACCCGATGCATGCTTATACGAAGTCCTTATTATCAGCTATTCCACTGCCGGATCCTATTTACGAACGGACACGTGTGCGAAAACCTTATAGTCCAAATGAACATAATTATGGTCTGGATGATAAAGTTGAATTTAGAGAGATTGCACCTGAGCATTTTGTGTTATGTTCTGAGAAGGAGTTTGTTCAGATGCAAGCAACACGTGTAAATTGAAAGTGACAATCCTTTGACGAATCACGTCAGAGGATTTTTTATAATGAGCAAATGAATATTTTAATATTACGAGTCGGCGGATTATTCTAAAATCTTATACACAGTAGATAAGAATATGCTACGATAGCTATAAAGTATGTAAAAGTTAGGATGTGAATATGATTAAACGGATAACAGACACAGTACGAGAACAATTAGTAGTAGAAATGCTTAATAGCAGTAGGGTTGGAACACTTATCACAGATCCCTCACAAGAGGATAACCCCATCATTCAAACGAATAAAACTTTTGAAACGATGACGGGTTATACAAGTGAAGAAATTATAGGGCGTAATTGCAGATTTCTTCAAGGAGAAGAGACTGATCGTGCAACGGTTTTAAAAATAAGAAAAGCTATCGCTGAAAAAAAGCCCATTACAGTCGTGCTGAAAAATTATAAAAAAGATGGAACGTTATTTTGGAACCGTCTAAATATTCGACCTGTAACTATTGAAAATGAACTATATTTTGTCGGGTCACAAACAGATGTCTCTGTTCAATATAGACAAATAGAAGAGCTACAAACGAAAGATACTGAAATTGAGCAATTGATGTTGCCGATCATGAAAATCTTTGATAATGTGGCTGCAGTATCGTTGATAGGTCAAATGAGCGAGGAACGTTTTAACTTGCTCATTACAAAGTTAAGCGACTATGTCCATACAAATGATATCGATCATATTATGGTAGATGTGACTGGATTGTATTGGCAGGAGGAAACACCGATCTATCGATTAGTAGAAGTAAAAGAAGTGCTTGAATTAATGGGTAGCCAACTATATCTGACAGGTGTATCACCTATACTAGCGAGAAAATTGGCTGAGTCAAAACAATACAATCAATTATTACTGACGTTTGCTAGTATCCAACAAGCCATTCATTATATCCAATCACAGTGAATAGCTAAGGCATTACGGAAAGGTGAGTCACTATGAAGTGGAATCATCCGAAAATATCGGAACAATTAATTACGATGACTTTAGAAGAGTGTATATATGAAGAAGAACCTTTCTTACAAAACTGTAAGATAGTAGGTTCACGAGTCGACGGTGAAACTATAGAACGTCTGAATCTAACCAATGCAGTAGTTAAAAACTGTAGTTTTCAGCATGCCGTATTACCTGATTTTTTCATTACAGATGTACGTTTTGAGAACTGTGATTTTTCCAATGCAGACGTAACGGGCGTTAGTATTCACCGCGCTAGTTTTCATAATTGCAAAATGCTTGGAGTGAATTTTGCAGATGCTAGACTAACGGATGTGTTGTTTGATGAATGTATTGGAAATTTAAGTGCTTTTGTTCATAATAAATGGGAACGAATACATTTCTTAAAATGCCAGCTACAAGAGACGGATTTTTTCAATTGTAAAATGAAGAATACACGTTTTGAAGAATGCTCGCTTGATCAGGCGAGTTTTGACGAGACGCCTTTAAAAAAAGTGGAAATCAATACATCTGAATTTGATAGCTTAACTGTTTCCATGAAAGATTTATCAGGTTGTATTGTCTCAACTCGACAAGCTATTCAATTTGCTTCTATGATCGGTTTGGATATAAGAGACGAGTAAAACGAGTGGAAGGGGAGTACCTATGTTTGTTCATAAAGTGACAGATGAAATTTCCTTAAAATTAATGCGGCAAAAAGATGCTGAAGAATTATTTAATCTAGTAGACCAATCAAGGGAGCACTTGAGAGAGTGGTTGCCTTGGGTAGATTCCATGAAAAGTTCTGAAACGTATAGACCGATTATTACAGCATGGCTCCAGCAATTTGCTGAAGAAGACGGGTTTCAGGCTGGGGTTATGTACAAAGGAGAATTAGTAGGTTTCGCGGGATTTCATTCCATTGACTATACAAATAAACAGACGAGTATCGGCTACTGGTTGGCAGAGGCCTATCAAGGAAAAGGAATTATGACTGCTGTCGCCAGCTCGCTGGTCGATTATGCATTCGAACAATACGATATGCACAGAATTGAGATTAAATGCGGGGCAGATAATGAAAAAAGTCGTGGAATTCCTGAGCGTCTGGGATTCTTGGAAGAAGGAGTCATTCGTGATGGGGAATTTTTGTATGATCACTTTCACGATTTGATTGTGTACAGTATGTTGGAGGAAGACTGGAAAAAGCGTGAAAGTGAAAAAAATATGTAATATGGTCACGGAGTCCGCCGGCGATAGGATTCCGTTTTTTGGTGTTATAGTGTTTCAGTCTTGTTAATTGATCATATGGTGTTTAATTCACTCATTCATTCATTTATTTAACAGTGAATTTGACTTTAGCGATTGTATGGGGTGACGCTGACTTAGCGTGTCTTGCGGCTTGCGCTTCCAGACGATACGCTTTCCGGAGGGGACGCGGCGGACCCTCAAGCACTGCGGGTTACACCTGTCGTCCTTGATCCTCCCGGAGTCGATCGTCTTCCAGCTTCAGCCTTACTTAGTGTAGGCAAAACAGTTTGATCACTCTTTGTATGTGGTGAAAAATACGTGGGCTTGTCTGCTACTTCATGTTCGTTTATTGGATGGAGTGAAGCTGACTTGGAGTGTCTTGCGGCTTGCGCTTCCAGACGATACGCTTTCCGGAGGGGACGCGGTGGACCTCGCAAAAGTACGCTGCGAGTTACACCTGTCGTCCTGATCCTCCCGGAGTCGATCGTCTTCCAGCTTCAGCCGAAACTTAGCGTGTGCAAGACAGGTTGATCACTCTTTGTATGTGGTGAAAGACCAACATCAGCTACTATGACTATTTCGATGGACTGAGTGGAACAAGCAATGACTCTATATGTATTCAATCAGGCAATCCAAAGCTTTATCTACACTGTTCAGGAAGTAGAGCTTACCATACTCTATTTCTGGACGAACACAAACTGACTTACGAACACAAACTCAAGGATTCTCCCGGAAGAACCGGCGACTCCTGGAGGATTAGGACGACAGGCGAAATCGCCAAAGCACTTCTGGCGAGTCCGCCGCGTCCCCTCAGGAAAGCGTCCGGTTCTGCAGGGAGGATCCTCACACGTACACTCATTTTCTGCACTGCACTGAATAAGTCACTTACCCTACTCTAATTTTTGGACGAACACAGACTGACTTCCCGACACAAACTCAAGGATTCTCCCGGAAGAACCGGCGACTCCTGGAGGATCAGGACGACAGGCGTAATCGCCAACGCACTTTTGGCGAGTCCGCCGCGTCCCCTCAGGAAAGCGTCCGGTTCTGCAGGGAGAATCCTCACAAGTACACTCTTTTTCTGCACCACCAAAGGAGAAGTCACTCCCGCCACTCTAACTTCTGGACGAACACAAACTGACTTCCCGACACAAACTCCAGGATTCTCCCGAAAGAACCGGCGACTCCTGGAGGTTCAGGGAAAGCCGTGGCGAAGGACGGCTTTTGCGAGTGAAGCGCAGCGAGAAGGAGCACATTTTGGCACTTGACAGGCGTAATCGCCAACGCACTTCTGGCGAGTCCACCGCGCCCCCTCAGGAAAGCGTCCGGTTCTGTAGGGAGAATCCTCACACATACACTCATTTTCTGCACCAAGAAAGAAGAATCATTTATCCCACACCAACTTCTGGACAAACACCAACTAACTTCCCGACACAAACTCAAGGATTCTCCCGAAAGAACCGGCGACTCCTGGAGGATCAGGGAAAGCCGTGGCGAAGGACGGCTTTTGCGAGTGAAGCGCAGCGAGAAGGAGCACATTTTGGCACTTGACAGGTGTAATCGCCAACGCACTTTTGGCGAGTCCGCCGCGCCCCCTCAGGAAAGCGTCCGGTTCTGCAGGGAGAATCCTATCACGTACCCCATTTTTCTGCCCTGTATAGGAAAAGTATCTTTGAATATTCAGTAGGCTTACTAGCATTTATTATTCTTGTAACTTCTTTCACAGCTTGCTATGATGAGGAAATATCAACTAAGAATGAACGTAGGAGAAGTGAACATGAAAAAAGATTCCATTACATTATGGTTGCTGTTGACCAACTTATTGATCGCTTTTTTAGGTATAGGTCTCATTATACCTGTCATGCCCACATTAATGAATGAATTACATATATCAGGTCAAGGTGTAGGATATATGGTAGCGATATTTGCAGTGGCGCAACTAATAACTTCTCCTTTTTCAGGGAAATGGGTCGATACAATCGGCAGGAAAAAAATGATTGTCATTGGCTTAATCATTTTTAGTGCGTCCGAATTTTTATTTGGAGTAGGTCAATCACTCACTGTGTTATTTGGTTCCCGTGTTCTAGGAGGAATTAGTGCAGCATTTATCATGCCGGCAGTCACAGCGTTTATTGCAGATATCACAACGATGGACACACGTGCAAAAGCGTTAGGATATATGTCGGCTGCTATTTCTACAGGATTTATTTTAGGTCCTGGCATCGGAGGGTTTTTAGCTGACTTTGGTACGCGTGTTCCGTTCTTCTTTGCAGGTGGACTTTCCTTATTCGCGGCAATCTTCTCATTTATTATGTTGCGTGAGCCTAATCGTTATCAGGAAACAGTAGCTGAAGATGGAGTAAAACCGGGATGGCAACGTGTCTTTGCTCGTCAATACTTCATTGTATTTATCATTATATTTATTTTGTCTTTTGGTTTGGCATCGTTTGAATCGGTCTTTAGTTTATTTGTGGATCACAAGTTTGCGTTCACACCTAAGGATATTGCGATTGTCATTACTGGAAGTGGTGTAGTCGGTGCAGTGGCTCAAGTGTTGTTGTTTGATAAACTTTCGAGATTGATAGGAGAAAAACGATTAATCCTATTTTGCTTAGTTTTTTCAACAATCATGGTGTTTTTAGCGACGTTTGTCAAAGGATATTTTGCTGTATTGGCAGTCACTATTATTATATTTGTAGGATTCGATTTAATTCGACCTGCCGCTACATCTTATTTGTCTAAAATCGCCGGGAATGAACAAGGGTTTGTCGGGGGAATGAATTCGATGTTCACAAGTTTGGGAAATGTATTTGGACCTATTATCGGTGGTGCATTATTCGATGTCGATGTAGATTATCCTTTCTATTTCGGAGCACTTGTCTTATTAGTAGGTGTAATCTTGACTTATCTTTGGATTAAAAGAACCTCTGCATTTAAAGCGAATATATAGGAGGAGATTTCGTTGATGATCGGATTTATTCGACACGGTGTCACAGCTTGGAATAAAGAAGGACGTGCACAAGGGAGTTCGGACATACCACTCGATGTGGACGGTATAGTAACCGCGAAACAATTAGCCTGCCGCTTAGCTAATGAAAAATGGGATGTCATTTTCACCAGTCCGATGGTTCGTGCAAAACAAACCGCTACTATACTAGCTAAGAAATTGCGTTTGGAAGTGAAAGAGGATGACCGGTTACGCGAACGAAGTGGCGGACTTATTGAAGGGACGACAGAAGCGGAACGTCTTGAAAAATGGGGGCCTACATGGCGTGAACAAGATTTAAAGTTTGAAACAGGAGAAAGTGTGAAGGCTAGAGGTCTTGATTTTGTAATGGAGTGTGTTCAATGCAATGCAGATCAAAAAATTCTCGTTGTCAGTCATGGCAGCTTCTTGAAACGTATTATCGCTGCATTGTTAGAAGACCAAACGTACGAAGTGAAAATCGATAACACATCATTGACTGTAATAGATGTGGAAAAGAAGAATTGTTTATTATTAAATGACACGTCTCACATAATAGGAGGTTCCAATGGAAATCGAATATGAGTTAACCGAGGAAGACGTTATAGCATTTAACTTGTATCACGTGAAAAATTCAAAAGTAGGTAAAAATTCATTGCAGTGGCAACGTTTTGTTTCGCCAATGATTTTCTTCATGTTCGCTTATTTTCTCTCCATTTTCACGGATATGGAAAAAGGACCGTTATTTCTCGTATTCGGTTTGACTGCAATTTTATGGGTCATTCTTTACCCAAAATATTTCTATTTCCATATTACACGACAAGTACGAAAGATGTTAAAAGAAGGTAAAAATGAAGGGCTAATCGGGCAGCATATAATGAAGATGAATAAAACAGGCATTACCGACCAAACACAAGTAGGCGAGACGAAAGTACAATGGTCTGGTATACAGCGAGTCATTGAAGACGCAGATTATTTATATATTTATACAAGTACAATAAGTGCATACATACTGCCAAAACGTACTATCTATTCAGTGGATGGATTAAAAGCCTATGTAGAAAAAAGAATTACATCAAACTAACGAGACAATCTCCCCCCGCATCTCTCACCACTCTCATCCATCGAATCCCGACTATCTAGAAATGAAAACTAAAAGGTTGAAATTTCTCTCCTAAAGAAAGCCGAAGAGTGCAGTGTAGTGGAAGCCGGCGACTCAGGAAGGAACAGGTCGACAGGTGAAACAACCAAATGAGCGAAGCGACTGGTTGGTTCACCTCGGCCTTTTTGAACGCGTCTGGCTGAAACGCAACGTAACGAAATACCGCGCGTATCTCGTCACTCTCATCCGTCGAATCCGAACTATCCAGAAACCACGACCACCACATCTACTTTCCTAAACGACGATAGCGCCAATATGAAATGAGTAGAACAAGACCCGATCCGGCCATCAATTCCGTATACTTATCTACTATACTGTAAGCAAATGCACCGAACGAGCCAACTGCAAGAATACCCGCAAACAAACGATTTTGCATCCTTACTTGGAAATGGCGCTGATCTACATCACGTTGCTTTAAATAGTGATGAATAGCTTCTGGTTGTTCCAAAAATGAGTTGACTTTTGGTGCAAAATTACGCACTTGTCCAATTGCGCTTACTACTGAACGTTGGAATTCTTTTTTATTCGTAAAAGGATTCTTTTCTTTACTTTTTTCTTTCGCCCATTCCACTAGGCGTGGGCGGGTAATTGCGAGCAAATCGATTGTAGGGTCGATAATATAAAGCACACCAACAAAAACAGAAACAGCCCGACCTAAAAATGCAAACTCTGCCGGCATTTGTACAGGTTGAGTACGAACGATCACTTGCAAATCTTGTAGAAGATTTTCTACGACTAATCCATTCATATCATACAAGTCATTCGACTCATATGCTTTTACAACTTTTTCAATCGCATTCGCCAGTAGTTTACGGTCGACACTAGGAAGAAGAAAGTTCATCGTTTCTAACCCGTCAATGACACGATCATATTGTTTGAAAATAACACCTTCTGTCACGATAAACATCGCATCCGCGTCTTCACGTGTAATCGTTACGACCATACCAAAATCGATTAACACTAATGTACCGTCAGGACGTATTAATATATTTCCACCGTGAGGATCTGCGTGGAATTGACCCCCTTCAAGAATTTGTTCCAAAAATAATCGGAAAAGACGTTCTGCCAACTCTTTACGGTCAATCTGATGTTTTTCAAGAAATTCAATATCTGTTATTTTAGAGCCTTCAATCCATTCCATAACGAGAACTTTACGGGTCGTGTAGTCATCATAATACACAGGAAACTTCACACCTGTCATATCAGGAAAACGTTCTGCAAAGCCTCGTCCATTTTTCATTTCTTCTACAAAGTTTAACTCTGCACCAATCACATCAGTCATCTCTTTGTAAAGCAAGTCCAAATCAATTTGTTTACCTAAGGAAGATAATTTTTTGGCGAGCCAAATAACAATTCGTACTGCTTTAAAATCGGCACGCAAAATTCGTTCGATATTCGGACGTTGAATCTTAATTGCGACTTCGGAACCGTTATGTAAAACCGCTTTATACACTTCGCCAATCGATGCGGAAGCAACAGGTTTCTCTGTAATTTCTTTTACATATTCTTTATGTGATTTTCCCCATTCTTCATCTAGTAAATGTAAAGCCTTTTCAGAAGGGACGGGTGTTACTTGATCCGTTAATCCTTCCAATTCTTCGATAAATGATTGTGGCATGATGTCTGCACGTGTAGAAAGAAACTGCCCCAGTTTGACCAAAAGCCCACCGAGTTCAAGAGCTGTTTTCTTATAGATTCTCGCTTGTTTCGTAACTAAAGCATTCCATTTATCAGTCACAGCAGGAGTAAAATTTCCACGATGACGTTTTTGGAAAATGATAATTTGAGAAAAAAAGACAGTCGCCATCCAGACGATTCGTATAATTCGATAACTGGCAGAACGCTTCATAGGCAGTCCCTCTTTCCGTGACGTGTTAACTTATCTTTTATCAGGTTTCATTTGTTGCAAGCCGAACCTCATGGCAGCAATGGCGCTTGTAACATTTAATACAATTGCAATAGCTAAAAATAGCCACTGTACTTTTTGTGGAAGATCAAGCATAATTGCTAGGATTAAAAACGTGAAACCTATTGCTAACATAAGTAAATAGATAGACAATTTTTTGTTCACTACTAGTCCACCCTTCTTAGTTTCTACCCTCATTGTAGCATGAAAAAACCATTGTACTCGGCAGAATATGTTAAAGTTTAAAACTGCTTGTCATGTGCAGTTATGTAGTGATAGAACAAACCAATTCACCTATGTAAACAAATAGCGTATCATAGGCAATAGTAGTGTAAATGCAACGATAGTAGGGTGAGAAAGGAGAATCTTACATGGTTTCGAGTAAAAAAATTGTATTTTTTGATTTAGACGGCACATTAATGAGCCGTGATAAAACGATATTAGAGTCAACGAAACAATCGTTACAAGCATTACAAGATAAGGGGATTTATACGGTCATTTGTACTGGTCGCGCACCATTAATGTTTAAATGGTTAGTGGAAGAATTGTCATTCGATTCGTACATCTCGATGAATGGACAACATGTCGTATTCGAAGGTAAAGAAATTTTTTCAAATCCAATGAAAGTAGAGACACTTCAGCATCTTGCAAATGTTGCCAAAAAAAATGGACATGGTCTTACTTATTCAACTTTTGAGTCATTCGTGACGAATGTTGCAGATCATCCATTAGTTACAGACAGTACGTCGCGATTGAAGATTCCTTATCCACCAGTAGACGCGGATGTATTTTTACATTCTGATGTGAACCAAGTACAAATTTATAGCAACGTGGAAGAAACAGAAGAATATATTAATTTGTTTAAAGGATATTCTTTTGTACGTTGGGATGAAAGTTCTGTTGATATGCTTCCTGAAGGCGCATCTAAAGCGATTGGTATTCAAAAAATGTTGGAATACCTTGGTATTCCAGTAGAAAATAGCTATGCATTCGGTGATGGATTAAATGATATGCAAATGATTCAAGCAGTAGGTACGGGTATTGTAATGGATAATGGAGTTGAGGAGTTAAAAGAGGTGGCTGACCTCATCACTGACTCATGTGATGATGATGGAATTTTAAAGGGGTTATTGAAAGTCGGTCTACTACAAGAGAGTGATATTTCTTTATTGCAAGAAAAGTAATAGATTATAACGAGTTTGTAAATTAACTATATTATGTATAATTCACTCAATCATTAATTCATGTAGTTTAAAGCGAGTTTGACTATTACGATTAGATGGATTAAGGCTGACTTGGAGTGTCTGCGGCTTGCGATGGAACAAGGCTGACTTGAAGAGTTTTGCGGCTTGCGCTTTCCAGAGGGTGCGCGGTGGACCTTCAAGCACTGCGAGTTACACCTGTCAAAAGCAAAGATGTGCTCCTTCTCGCTGCGCTTCACTCGCAAAAGCCAGCCTTCGCAACGGCTTTCCCTTATCTATCCTCCCGGAGTTTCTGTAACTGTCGGCGGAGCATTCACTGTTGTTTACAATATCTGTAAATATATAAATAATTAGGAATAAAATCATTAGCATATTGAAATAAAAATATTTTTTGGTTAGACACAAGATGCGATAAACCTTGTCACCATCGTATTTTCAAGAGGGAGTCGATCGTCTGTAAGCTCCAAGCCGTACTTAGTGCGTGCAAGACAGGTTGATCACTCTTTGTAGGTGGTGAAAGACCAACTAAATAGATTTGTCTGATACCATGCGATCGTTTTTGAAGTTAAAAAGCGTTGAAGTGTTGTTAGCTACTATGACTGTTTCGATGAACTGAGTGAAAAAAGAAATGCCCCTATATACATTCAGTCAGTTAATCTAAAGCTTCACCCACACTGATCAGGAAGCAGAACTTACCATACTTAACTTCTGGACGAACACCAACTGACTTCCCAACACAAATTCCAGGATTCTCCCGAAAGAACCGGCGACTCCTGGAGGATCAGGAAGAGCCGTTGCGAAGGACGGCTTTTGCGAGTGAAGCGCAGCGAGAAGGAGCACATCTTTGCACTTGACAGGCGTAATCGAAAGCGAACTACTGGCGAGTCCGCCGCGTCCCCTCAGGAAAGCGTCCGGTTCTGTAGGGAGAATCCTAACACGTACACTCATTTTCTACACTGCAAAGGAGAAGTCAATCATCCCACTCCAACTTCTAGACGAACACGAACTGACATCCCGACACAAACTCAAGGATTCTCCCGGAAGAACCGGCGACTCTTGGAGGATCAGCAAGAGCCGTAGCGAAGGACGGCTTTTGCGAGTGAAGCGCAGCGAGAAGGAGCACATCTTTGCATTTGACAGGTGTAATCGCCAATGCACTTCTGGCGAGTCCGCCGCGCACCCTCAGGAAAGCGTCCGGTTCTGCAGGGAGAATCCTAAAGCGTACACTACCACTACTTATCAAAAGCACATTCCCTTCTCTCAATAATCAACAATCTTGATACCATAACTAGTCATCTGACAAGTTTCTACTCTTGACAACTTTGTGAACGAAGCGTATATTTAATTGATAAACAAAAAAAGAAATTTTTTAAACATTCGGTATACTCGAAAAAATAGCCGAATGAACATCAAGAGGAGGCTTCATTTACAATGAAATTAGAAAAGCAGTGCCGGGAATCAAGGGTAGTCAGAACTAGTAGGATTTTCCCGAATGACGTCAACAATCACAATACGTTGTTTGGTGGACGTTTGATGAGTGATATCGATCAAATCGCATCGATTTCTGCGGCACGGCATAGTAGGGCGGATTGTGTCACAGCGTCCATGGATTCCGTGGATTTTTTGCACCCGATTCGACCTTCTGATTCTGTTTGTTTTGAATCCTATGTGACGTGGACAGGGAAATCTTCTATGGAGATTTTTGTCAAAGTCATTGCGGAGGATTTGGCAAGTGGTGATTGTAAAGTAGCTGCCACCTCGTTATTGACATTTGTAGCGTTAGATGAAAATAAGAAGCCATTAGCAGTTCCCCGGGTGATTCCAGAAACGGAAGAAGAGAAGTATTTGCATGAAACTGCTCCTCAACGTGCGGAAATACGTAAAATGCGCAAGCAACAAAGTAAAGATCTAGCGACAGTCTTAACGAATAATTATCCTTGGCATGAACCGGCACCCGTCCGCGTAAATGCGTAATATACTTAGTCAACTTTTTAAAGTTGACTAAGTTTTTTGTGTATAGAGTACTTAAATCATGTACATACTATTAATAGGTAGGACGTTCTCTAATGATTTGACTTGGAGGATACCTATCTTTTTCTATTCAACTATCGTTAGAGTGAATTCTAAGTCTGCTTTTAAATGGTCATTCATTAGTTCGCTAGCAAGGTCAGGTTTGCGTTGCTCAATTGCATCACAAATTGAACTATGTTCTTCGATTAATAAAGGGCGTTCATGTTGCACAACTGTTTTACTAAATAAATAAATAATAGATTGCATTTTGTCTACCGTATCAATCATAATCGGATTTCTACATTCTTCTACAATGAGATCGTGGAACTCTTTATTCGCTTTTATAATATTTAGCGAATCACTGTTACGGGCTTGGTGAATACATCTTCGCAATTTGCTAATATTTTCTTCCGACATATAGGTAGCAGCCATTTTAGCTGCGTAGCTTTCAATAAGCATACGCATTTGAAACATATGGCGTAAGTCCTTTTCAGTAGGCTTGATCACTTTTTTTCTCTTAATTAATCCTTCTTGCTCTAAACGGCGGATCGCTTCACGCACAGGCGTCCGGCTCACGCCAATTTCTTCAGCAAGTTTTGATTCTATTATTTTCATACCACCCGGATAACTGCCGTTAATAATTTGTTCACGTATCATTTCGTAAGCGAGTAATTGGGCACTTCGTGAAGTGATTTCCATTATGTATCTCCTCCATTCATTTCTATATAGTATACAAGAGAATTTATATATTTGAATAAATGTATTCAATATGAATAGAAATGTATGCAATTCAGAATACTTGTTGTATACTAGTACTATTAATAACTATCAATACAAAGGAGGAACATTCTAATGAATATTGGCTTTATAGGCCTCGGAATCATGGGGCGTCCTATGGCGTTAAATATAGTAAAAGCTGGGTTTTCAGTAAAAGCTTTTGATTTGAATGAAGGAGCAAGAAAAACTGTAGTCAGTGCAGGGGCAGTGGAAGCGCTTTCTCCTTTTGAGGCAGCTGTGGATAGCGACATTATAATTACGATGTTACCTAACGCGGCTATTGTTCGCGAAGTTCTTTTTGGTAATGAAGGAATCAATAAGGCACTTCAAAAAGATTCTATTGTTATTGATATGAGTTCGGTATCACCAGGAGATTCTGTTTTTTGCGCGAATGAATTAAAAAAGCTCGGTGTCGGTTTTATAGACGCTCCTGTAAGCGGAGGAGAGCCTAAAGCGATAGATGGTACATTGGCAATCATGGCCGGTGGAGATGAGGTTCATATAGAGAAGGCGCGTCCATTGCTTCAAGCGATGGCAGCAGATGTAACGCATGTCGGCGGTCATGGAAGTGGCTCCACGACTAAATTAGCTAATCAAATTTTAGTGAATGTAACGATTGCTGCGGTATCGGAAGCCGTTGTTCTAGCTTCTAAAGCGGGTGTTGATATCAAAAAAATGTATGAAGCCATACGTGGCGGACTAGCAGGAAGTACAGTGTTAGATGCAAAAATTCCTCTTATATTAGAACGTAATTTTACAGCGGGTGGACGCATTGATATTAACATGAAAGATTTGACGAATGTCGTGCAAGCGGGACGAGATATAGGTGTGCCGATGCCGCTTACGACAGATGTGCTGGAAATGTTCCATGCATTGAAAGTAGATGGGAAAGCGATGGATGATCATGTGGGCTTGATTCAGTACTATGAAAAATTGGCAAACTTTGAAGTGCCGAAGGGTGGTAAATAATTTGAAAGAACGAATAGATAAACTTACAGCATATGATGCACAGTTAGAAACACTATGGGATACAGAGCGTTCCACTTTCACCCAAAAAATTATTGTATTAGATGATGATCCTACAGGTGTTCAGACAGTTCATGGCATTCCTGTTTACACTGACTGGTCTGCAGAAACCATTCAAGAAATGTTTGAAGAACCGCGTCAATTAGTATTTCTATTAACAAATTCCCGGGCATTTTCAGTCGAAGAAACGACAAAAGTTCATACGCAAATTGCAGAACGAATAGCGATGGCTGCAAAAAAAACAGGTAAAGAATTTTTGGTCATCAGCCGAGGTGATTCTACACTGCGTGGTCATTATCCTTTAGAAACAGAAGTAATAAAAAATACATTAGAAAAAAATAATGCGTATAAAGTAGATGGTGAAATTATTATTCCGTTTTTCAAAGAAGGTGGCAGAGAAACGATTGATGACGTGCATTATGTTATACAAAATGGTAAATATGTTCCGGCTGGAGAAACAGAATTTGCTAAAGATCGTATGTTCGGATTTACGAAAAGTAATTTAAAAGAATATATTGCTGAGAAGACGCAAAACGCGCATCCGGCTTCCAGTGTCCTATCTGTATCATTAGAAGAGCTACGTGCAGTAAATATTGAAGTAATCGAGAAGAAATTACATCAACTAGAAAACTTTCAAAAATTAATTGTCAATGCAGTGACGGAAGAAGATTTGAAAGTGTTTACGATCGCATTAATCCGTGTAATGAATCAAGGGAAACATTTTTTATTCCGTACCGCAGCTTCTTTTACAAAAGTAATTGGAAACATTTCATCTAAACCTTATTTGACGAAAAATGACGTAATGCACAATGAAACGAATGCTGGCGGGCTTATCGTCGTCGGCTCACACGTGCAGAAAACGACAGATCAGTTAAATGAATTAAAGAAATTACAAACAGTAGAGTTCATAGAGTTCCATTGTAACTTAGTTATAGATGCGAAGAAGTTTGCTGAAGAAGTAGAACGGATTCAGCAAAAGATTAACGAAAAAGTGAGTGAAGGTACAACGGTTTGCGTGTTTACTTCACGGACTCGCTTGGATTTAGGAGAAGGTCGTCAAGAAGAAGAGTTGGCGCTTTCTGTTAAAATATCTTCGGCCGTCACTCAATTTGTTGCAAATTGTCAGCCGCAACCAGCATTCGTTGTCGCAAAAGGTGGAATTACATCCAGTGATGTAGGAACTATTGGATTAGCCGTAAAGAAAGCTGAAGTGGCGGGTCAAATCGCACCAGGCATACCAGTTTGGCAAACGGGAGAAGAAAGTCGATTCCCGGGTATTCCATATATTATATTCCCGGGTAATGTTGGAGAAGTCGAAACGTTGCGTGATGTTGTAGAAAAATTAAGTCATAAAGAATAAGGAGTGGCACTATGATAGAAGGTAATATGCTCATCGTCATCTTTTTACTGTCACTTGCAGCACTATTCTTTATGATTCTGAAAATGAAAATTGAACCGTTTGTGACGTTAATTATTGTAGCATTCGTCACTGCGTTAGTTCTCGGTTTCCCGATAGAAGAAATACCGAAAGTGATTACGACTGGCTTTGGTAATACATTGATCGGTGTTGGGATTTTAATTGGACTTGGTGTTATTTTCGGTCAGTTTCTAGGAGTGTCCGGGGCTATTGAAAAAATTGCGGGGGCTGTATTGCGTGTTTTTGGTGTAAAGCACTCGGCAGCTGGACTTTCATTAACAGGAATTGCGGTTTCTATTCCTGTATTCTTTGATGCTGCATTCGTTATTTTGAGTGGATTAGTGAAAAGTTTATCTAGACGCACTGGAATTTCAATCGTTACATTCGTTACGGCACTCGGTGTCGGCTTAATTGTCTCACATAGTATGATAGCTCCAACTCCAGGTCCTCTCGTTGTGGCAGAAAACACGGGAGCGGATTTGGGATTATTCATACTGTATGGAATCATTTGCGCGATACCTGCAGCAATGATTGGCGGCTATTTTTACGGAACATTTATCGGAAAAAGAATTCACACGACACCTGAGGAATTAGAAGAAGAAATTATCGTTCCTGAAGCTGTGGAAGGCAGGAAAGAGATTTCTACGGGTCTATCATTTTTCATGTTAGGGTTACCTATCATATTGATCTTATTAAATACAGTAACGAAGCTGTGGCTAGAAGAAGGCACTGCTTCCCGTATTTTGGGTTTTATCGGAGACAAAAATGTAGCTCTTTTAATTAGCGTGATTGTGGCATTAATTATTTTAAAGCCCTATATCCATGTGCCGTACAAGACGCTTTACGATGAAGCGATTAATTCGGCTGGAATGATTATTCTTGTAACTGGTGCTGGTGGAGCGTTTGGTGCGGTGATCAATCAAAGTGGAATCGGTGATTACTTGATTGAAACGATGCAAGGATGGAGTATTCCTGTGCTGATTTTAGCGTTTATCTTCTCACAAATATTGCGTGCGTCCCTTGGATCAGCAACTGTTGCACTCGTTACGACTTCTTCTATATTGGGCCCTATGGCAGGAGAGTTAGGCGTGTCACCTATTTTACTCGGACTTGCGATTTGTGCGGGGGCTATAGGATTATCATTGCCAAATGACTCCGGTTTCTGGGTAGTCAATAAGTTTGGAAGACTGACGATTCCACAAACTATTCAAGCGTGGTCGATTGGCGGTTTCGTCGCTGGGTTGTCAGCACTCGGAATGGTGTACTTATTACAAGCAATGAGTGGATTTTTACCAGGATTGTAAAGTAGGGATCTTCGGTCGCTAACCTTTTTGAAATCATCTATAATAAGGTAAAACGGTAGGAGAGGGGTTATGTAATTCATGCGTAAAACAATTACTGCAGAAGAGTTATATAAAAAGATGAATGCACAACAGCAAGTAGTATTGGTAGACGTAAGAGCTGAAGACAAGTATAAAGATTTCCATATTGAAGGATCAACTGTAGAAAGTATCCATGTACCGAAAACAGATATTTTTCTACTTGATGATCCACAAGAAGAAAATCTTTCTGCAATACCAGCGAATAAAGAAGTCATTATTACTTGTACTACGGGCAATTCCGCAGCTAAGTGCGCAAACATTCTTTCTGCGAGAGAGTATGACGTGGTTTTATTGGAAGGTGGCATTACTGCTTGGAAAGAATATATGAATAGTTCAAAATGAAAACAGTCGATTGATGGAGAAATCTCCCGTCAATCGACTGTTTTCATTATTGTTCATTTGGAAACAAAGGCAATTTTTCAAGAAAAATAATATCGTCCCGATTAGCAGCATCACCTTCAGCTAATACGGCAGCTTGGGCGACAATATTCGCGCCCGCACTGTTTACTAACTTAGCGAGCGCACGAAGAGATTCACCTGAACTAATTACATCGTCAATTAAAGCAACTCGTTTTCCTTTAATAAACTCTGCATCTAAGCGATCTAAACAAAGGAATTGTTCTTTTTGTGTAGTGATTGAATGTACTGTGGTCATAAGTGGGTCTTCCATATAAGCTTTTACTGACTTTCTAGCGACAATATAGCGAGACATATTCAAATGTTTTGAAAGTTCATGGACAAAAGGAATACCTTTCGCTTCTGCAGTAATTAGAACATCGACAGCAGGTAGTTTTTCTGCAACTAGTGGAGCCGCTTCGCACACCATTTCAGTGTCGCCCAAAAGAACAAAACTTGCGATGCTGAGCGTATCGGAAATGGGAATGATCGGAAGTTCCCGTGTAAGTGAGCCGACTTCAGGTGTATAGGTTTTCAATAAATTCATCCTCCATTACATTAAGCTCCAAAAAGAGTCATTAAAAATTGTACGATAATACCGGACAGCATACCGAGAAAAGGATCAGTAATCGCTGTAACAACCATCGTAATTGCACCGACGATACCATTTCCTGCCCCTTCACCTGTTAATGACATCATCGCGTTTCCGGGGAATGTAACAATGGCGCCTAGGACGAATAAAAATCCGGCAATGGAAGCGCTAGGTACAAATTTCCCGATTTTCGGCAGAAGTCCCGTTACCAACACAATCGCCATCAGTACCATCATCAGCACACCAGACCATACAGCATGTGGTGCACTCGCCGTAGCGGAAATGACAATTTCAACCGGCGCTCCACCGAATAAAGAGGAAACCATATCTGCAAAGCTGCTAATAATCGTAATCACATCTACATTAACAGCGGAATCTGCAATTTCTCCATTGATTTTACCGAATGCGATATTCGCACCGATATTCAAACAAACCATCGCGAGCGCCCCACGGATAACTGCTGGGTTGATCAGTAGTTTCTGCAAATGAAATCCATCTTTAATTGTGGGTCGTTCAGTAATGGATCGGTTTTTTGTCTTCATCATCGCATACACAATGCTTGATAAAATAACAGAGACTGTAATCGTGTAAACTAGATCGTATGTAGCGAAATAAACGATCAAAGCACTAAACAATGATGTCAATCCAACGACACGATCCGCTTTCGCCATATCCCATGCTACTTTAGAAAGCATGAGTCCGACACCTGCCATCATACCGGTCGTAATGATGGGACCGATCCAGTCAATGACTGATTCTAAAATACCGAATATGCCAATGATGAGAAGTATGGCTGCTCCGAAGAAAATCATTGAGAGTCGCTCTCTCATATTTTTACCCATGGTACCGGCTAATGTTATGGTTTCGGCTTGGTAGGAAATGACGGCTACGTTACTAGTAGCTGCGTTTCCAAATGCTCCGACCATGAATGCCAGTGCGGTTGGAATGGATGCAAATCCAAACGTTAAAGCAAGGAGACCTTGAGGCAGTGCGTTTAGTACGCCGCTCAATGCTGCGAGTATATCTTTCCAAATGTCCATCTGTTTCTCCTTTTCCTACGCTGCTGTATAGGAAGTAACCATATAGATTCGTTTGGTGGTAGCCAAATAAGATAGGGGCATTCCTTTAATGGAATGCCCCCGTGTAATGTAGATTTAATGTACCATCCATAGTAGAACAATTAGGTTGTTCCGTAGAGACTCCCGAACCAAATTATCGGGATTATACAGGGGTAAGGGATTGTTGTTTTCGTTGTTAAAAATAGCATACAATTGTGAATGACACAAGAGGAAAAATATTAAATTTACGAGAATTAATTGTTATTATTGATGTTTTTATCATTTAGGCAATCTACTTGGTGTTAGGTCGTGAGTCGACACTTTTTTCAGTTCTGGAGTTGGTGAGGGTTCTGCTTTCAGTAACCGCTTCGGCGCGTGGGGGATTGCCTCTCGCTATGAGCCAGCTAGCTTAGCTGCTAGTTGTCTCATGGCTTCGGCTGACCCCGCAGTTGCTTCTTCGCTGGTAAGTACAGTGTTGGTTTCTTTACTTTGTGAAAGCAGTTTGTGTTTGAACGTGACACGATTTTGTTTCGGGTTCTGGAGTTGGTGAGGGTTCTGCTTTCAGTAACCGCTTCGGCGCGTGGGGGATTGCCTTTCGCTATGAGCCAGCTAGCTTAGACGCTAGTTGTCTCATAGCTTCGGCTGACCCCGCAGTTGCTTCTTCGCTAGTACGGACAGGTTATAAAGTGTGGTGACCATATTAAGTAAAAAGATAGTTATCGACTACAGTGAACTACAATTTGTAACTATCCTTACTAAACGAAGGCGCCTCACAAGCGGCAGGCGAAGCAAAGAGACAGAGAGGCGATCTTCCGCTCTGGCTCTTTGCGAGAGCCATCCGCCAGCGCCGCAGTGAATTCAGTGAACTGATCACCTTCAAAATTCAAAAACAACACCAGGTAGTCCTGCACTAGCCCAAATCTTTCACAAACTACAGTGAACTACGATTTATACCTATCCTCGCTAAACGAAGGCGCCTCACAAGCGGTAGGCGGAGCGACGAGACAGAAAAGCGATCTTCTTTTCTGGCTCATCGCGGGAGCCATCCGCCAGCGCCGCGGTGAATTCAGTGAACTGATCACCTTCAACATTCAGAAACGACATCAACTAGTCCTACACTAGCCCAAATCTTTCACAAACTACAGTGAACTACGATTTATACCTATCCTCACTAAACGAAGGCGCCTCACAAGTGGTAGGCGGAGCGACGAGACAGAAAAGCGATCTTCTTTTCTGGCTCATCGCGGGAGCCATCCGCCAGCGCCGCAGTGAATTCAGTGAACTGATCACCTTCAACATCAGAAACGACGTGTGTAGTCTTGCACTAGCCTCGAAAACTTCCTAACTATAAAAGAAATAAGCGAAGAAAAAGACTATCCAGTGCATTGGATAGTCTCTTAATAGCGTGACTTTGCTGGGTCTAGCAGTCGGGTCTTATTGATCGTCGCACGTTTCTTTCCCGAATCAATCCATACTTGTAAAGGGTGTTGAAAACGTGGCATGAGCCAGCTTAAAATCTTTCCGACGAAATAGGCTGCTGCAATCGTCCCAATTCCGATGGAGCCGAGGGACTTTATGAAGATTACACTAACTGCACCTGCAATAGTAACGTTTAAAAGATCGCTCATGATTTTGGCTTTGTGAAACTTCATGTCGAAGCGATTACTAATCACATACGTTAGAGCATCGTAAGGCATTAAAGGTAGCTTCGTTGTGAAATAAAATAATATGCCAGTTGCGATGATTAATAAGCTGATCAGTAAAAAGACGAACCTTGCTAACAAAGTTTCAGGTGTAGGCAGTATTTGAACCAACGCTAATGTAGAGTCCATGAATATACCGAATACAAGAGAGAGTAACAGTTGTACTGCGAATTCCCGCCACTTTATCCGTTTGTCTAATATAACTTGCAGTACGATAAATAAACAGTTTGCTATGATAGTCGTTATACCAATCGACAGACCTGCTGTTAGTGAAAATGCGTAGGCAAGTGAAGATACAGGGGATACCCCGAGATTTGCTTGAATGGAGAAACTGACGCCAAGTGATAGTAGAAATAAGCCGAAAATATATAATGTTAGACGTTTTGAGATAGGTTTCATATTGATCGATAATCTCTTCTTTCGTTCTTTAGTATATTAATCGTATCATAGAAATTTTGATATTAATAATATATAATAAGTGTAAAGGACATATGGTAAAAATATAAAGGAGTTTGCATATATGGATATTAGACAGCTTCATTATTTTAAAGAAATTGTTGATCAAGGAAGTATTTCAAAAGCCGCGCTAGTTTTGCATATGGCCCAGCCGCCTCTTAGCCAGCAGTTGCAGAAACTTGAAACTGAATTAGGTACGACCTTAATCCAGCGATATCGACAAAAATGGGAAATAACAGAAACAGGGAAGTTATTATATTCATATGCAACACGCTTAGTGGCAGAGATGCAGGAAATAAAATTACGTATTAGGGAAGTAGAAGAAGGCAGTGCGGGGACGTTACGTGTAGGAGTCTCATCGGCTTGTTTAAATATACTCGCGGATTATATCGAAATATATCGAAAAAAGTATCCAGACGTAAAAATCAGTGTTTATAAAGGTGACTCAGAAGAATTGCTGACGAAAATAGAAGAGAAGGTCATTGACTTGGCAATAGTGTTGCGTTTGAATCATAGTAAGCAGTATGCGATGAAAAAGATGATGGAACAAGAATATGTAGTTGTATGTCCTGTCGTCTGGGGGGAATTGTTTGAATATGATGACGTAACTTTTAAAGAACTTGCAAATTATCCGTTCATTATGCTTGAAGCTATGGAAGGCCATACTTACTATGAAGATGTTCTGCAAGCATTTACTGAAGCGGGTGTCAGTCCGAATATCATTATGGAAACGAAAGATATAGCAACGGTTATTGCCATGGTCAGCAAGGGATTAGGCTTATCTATTATTCCAAGAATGGCTTATGTAGAACCTATGCAACAATTATCCCTTCACGAATTAAAAGATTTTAGTTACCGCGCCGAACCTGTCATGATAAAAAGAAATAAAGAGCATATTTCAAAAGCTGCTTTACAACTGTGGGATTTAGTAGATTGAAAGACAGTTAGGACTTCAGAATATAAGCAGAGGTGAAACGATGTATAAAACAATAGGAGTCGTTGCTCACGTAGACGCCGGGAAGACTACGTTCTCAGAACAATTACTTTATCATACGCAAAGTATTCGTCAGCGGGGGAGAGTAGATCATCAAGATGCATTTATGGACAGTCATGCTATAGAAAAGAACCGGGGTATTACAGTTTTTGCTGATCAAGCGAGTTTCACGTATAGAGACTCTCATTATACACTTATTGATACTCCAGGACATGTTGATTTTTCTTCTGAAATGGAACGATCGATTCAAGTAATGGATGCTGCCATTATTTTAATCAGTGCGGCAGACGGTGTCGAAGGACATACAGAGACGGTATGGCGGTTGCTTATGCATTATCAAGTGCCTACCTATTTCTTTATTAATAAAATGGACCGTGAAGGAGCCGTTCTAGAGGAAGTTTTGACAGAAATGCATGCCAGTTTTTCTGAAGATATGTTTGACCTTGCTTGGCTATCAGGAGATGGGTTAGACGACGAGTTAATAGAGTTCATTGCAGAGCGTGACGAAGACTTATTGGATCGTTATGTAAATGGTGAGTATGATGAATTTTTATGGATGGAATCTATGCAACGGATGATTCAAGAGCGCCAAATATTTCCTTACGCAAAGGGAGCGGCATTAAAAGATGTAGGAGTGCTTGAATTTCTTTCTGCTCTCGATGCGACAACAGTAACCCATTATGATAGCGAGAAGAAGTTCGAGGCTAAAGTATATAAAGTTTCACATGATAAAAATGGACAACGAATTACGTATATGAAAATTATGCAAGGAAGATTGAATGTACGCGATGAGGTACAAGTGGACGATTCCGTTGAAAAGATAACAGAGATTAGAAATTATTCGGGATACCGTTATAAAACGGCAGATTCTGCGGTGGCGGGTGAACTGATTGCTGTGACCGGCTTAACGCAAGTTTCAGTTGGCGTTGGAATAGGAGAAGAAACAACAGACCCAGTATTTAATTTACTACCAACATTAACATCCAAAGTGATTTTTGATCCTTCTCTATCTATTCATGAATTGCTAAAAAATTTTAACATGCTAGACGCCGAAGATCCATCCTTGCAAGTAATCTGGAACGAAGAGTTAAAGGAAATCCATATACACGTCATGGGGATCATTCAATTGGAAGTGTTACAGCAAATTGTAAAAGACCGCTTCCATATAAATATAGCGTTTGGTGATCCAAATATCGTCTATAAAGAAACCATCCGCTCTTCAGTCAGAGGCTACGGACATTTTGAGCCGTTACGGCATTATGCAGAAGTGCATCTGGAAATAGAGCCAACTGAACGTAACAGTGGCATTTCATTTGCTACTACTTGTCATGTGAATGAGCTTTCTGTTGGCAATCAAAGGGTAATAAAACATCACCTATTTGAACGTCCGCATCATGGATTGTTAACTGGCTCTGAAATAACAGACGTGAAGTTCACGTTACTTACTGGTAAAGGGCATAATGAGCACACATCAGGCGGCGATTTTAGAGAAGCGACGTTTCGGGCGATTCGGCAAGGGTTGGAGAAAGATGACAATGTGCTGTTGGAACCGATCTATCAATTTACATGTAAAGTCGATCTAGAGCATGTGGGGCGTGTTTTATCTGATATTCAACTAGCAAATGGAAGTTTTGATACTCCGGAAACAAGGGCTGATCAAACAATCATTACAGGTAGTGCGCCAGTGGCTACATTTATGAACTATTCGACAACATTTGCTTCGTTCACGAAAGGAAAAGGATCACTTAGCTTACAGTTCGGCGGATATGCTGAATGTCATAATACGCAAGAGATTATTGAAAAAATCGGCTATGATAAAGAATCAGACAGTGAATATACGTCATCCTCTATATTTTGCGCAAAAGGAAAAGGATACACTGTGCCGTGGGAAGAAGCGGAGAAAGCCATGCATATTTCATTACAATAACATTACTGAACAAAAAGCCAATCACGCGGCCCGTGATTGGCTTTCTGCGGCTTGTGCTTTAGTGAGCGCACGTTTTTCCATATGCATCACTAATCTAATACTCGCTTCATAAAGTAGCATCATAGGAATGAGTACGATTAATTGACTGAGAAAGTCCGGCGGCGTTATGAGCGCAGATAACACACCCAATGTAACATAAGACCACTTTCGAACTTTTTTCATCGTATCTCCTGTAAGTAAACCGATGGCTGCTAAAAACATAGCCACCATAGGGAGTTCGAATAATAGACCAATCGGCATAGTTGTAAGCAATAAAAATCGTGCATACTCCTGTGCAGAGATCATAATATCAAAATTTATTGTACCGAGTGAAATTAGAAAATTATAACTTAGCGGATTGACGACAAAATATCCGAATGCTAAACCTGTCGCAAATAATAAAAACATGACAGGAGAATAAAGACTTAAGAAGCGGCTTTCTTGTTCGTTCAATCCAGGTTTGACGAATTGCCATAAGAAGTTACAGACGAATGGCAATGATATACCGAAAGCTAACGCTGCTGAAACAGACGTATAGAACGATATGATTTCCAATGGGCTTAAGACGATTAAATTATGTCCTCTCGTCACATAAGGAAACCATAAATTGATCGTACTGAAAACACCGATGAAAAATAGTAGAAAAACTGCAACGCTTTTAATCAATTGTTTGCGTAAATCAGTTAAATGATCTACTAATGTAGGTTCCATTAAAGGGTCGATAGAAATAGAATCTACCGGTGCGGTAGATTCAATAGGCTCGTCCTGATGTTTATTTTCGGTAGGCGTCATTTATTTCACCTGCTCTTTTACTTCTGCTCTTTGCGCTTCTATTTTCTTTGACTCATCATCATCGTCGTCCATGATATCTTTTGCGGATTTTTTGAATTCTGCTAATGTTTTCCCTACTGCAGATCCAACTTCAGGTAATTTACGCGGTCCGAATAGAATCAAAATGATGACTAGAATGATAATTAATCCAGGAACACCGATGGCAGCTAAATTCATAGCTATTCCTCCTTTCCTCCACTTAAAAAATAGTCCTCTTTTTATAATATCCACTTTCCTTCTGTTTGAAACAATTTTCGCAAAACCTTTCATTATGAGCTGAAAGGAATTCTAAGTGGTAGCGACTAAATTTCTTAATTATGGATATGCTAAAAGGTACATAAAGACAAGTGTAGAAAGAAGTGAGGAGTTTGGATGAATTAAAAAATGAGACACCAAGCTATGTAAAACGACTCGCCAAACAATTAGCACCGACGGCAGATGTCGTGAAGAAGACGTTAAAAAGTAAAGAACGAATCGTCCATTTACTATATTTGAAAAGTGTTGTAGATATGATGCAACTTCAGGAGATTATTGTAAAACCATTTTATGAATTGTCGAAAGAACAAAACTTTGCCGAATATATTCGGTCTTTGCCTTATGAAACACCGATGCCGTCAGGAGATCAAGAAGTTCTCATTGAGATAACTAAGGGTAATGTTTTTGTTATGATCGACAAACAGATCACGTTGTTGGAGCTTAAAATGTTGTCAGCTAATGCAGTTCAAGACGCTAAAATGGAGCCGACCATTCATGGTCCTCAATTGGGGCTTAGTGAAAGTATAGAAACAAATATTAATGTAATTCGCCAGCGTTACCACCAGCCTTCACTTGTCGTTGAAACGATGCAACTAGACGAAGCTTCTAATCGAACAGTCGTATTACTTTACGACAAAGATAACGTGCGTTCAGGATTATTAGAAAATATTTATAAGCGCTTGAAGAGCATAGACGTACAGTTAATACAAGGAAGCGGGGATCTTCAATATCACTTAAACAATGCTAAGTATAGCCTATTCCCAACGAGTCTTCTTACGGAACGCCCCGATCGTATTCTGTATAGTATGACAGCTGGAAAAGTAATTATTATGGTGGATGGCAGCCCCCATGCAATTATTGCACCGACTGTCTTTTTTGACTTTATTGTTTCAATGGAAGATGAATATTATTCATTTTGGGTAGTCACTTTAATACGCATTCTTCGTTATGGAGGATTGATTACTTGTATTGTGTTGCCGGCACTCTACGTTGGCGTTACTTCATATACTCCCGATGTATTTCGGACCGAACTGGCGCTTACGGTGGCGGCTAGCAGAATTGGTGTACCTTATCCGTCTTTTATTGAAGTGTTTTTTATGCTGGTTTTTATAGAGCTATTAACAGAAGCGAGTATGAGGTTGCCGAATACGATAAGCGCGACAGCTACTACGGTAGGAGGATTAATTTTGGGAACAGCAGCGGTTGAAGCGGCGTTAACCTCAAATATACTCGTTATTGTTGTTTCATTAGTCGCTATTTCTACATTCGTTATTCCAATTAGCGAGATGAATTATGCGGTACGGGTGTGTCGTTTTTTATTGTTAGTTTATACAACAGCATTTGGTCTTGCAGGTTTAGTGCTAGGAATGTTAGGGCTACTGATTTTTTTAGTGAACAAGGATAGTTTTGGAGAACCTTATTTACGTATGTTTTGGAAGAGTAACCAAGAAGAATTAAAGGCGGATGACCGATGAGCCGCTTTTTCTATTACATTCTATTGTCTAATATGATAGCCAATGTGATCGCTACAGGACCTAGGATATTGTTTAGTAAAAGCGAAGATGGAGTCATTGTGTCGATGATTCTAGGTCTTTTTTTTGGTGTAGTAATGAATTGGTTGTTCATTCATTCATTTAAAGTATTTCCTGGCAAGAGTTTACCGCAAATTTTGAAGGAACATACAACAAAGTGGATATCCATTCCTGTACTTATTGTGCTCAGTTTATTTTGGTATGTTGCTGGGTTACAAACGTTAGTAACTTATATTGATTTATTATTACACTTTTTGACACCTGAAATGTCCGTTTACACCGTATTTTTAACATTTGTATTAATTGTTAGTTTTGGAGTTCTTATGAAAAGTCGCAACATCTTATATTCACTCGAATTAGTACTTCTCTTATTGTTCCCATTAAGTATTTACTATGTAGCAAAACTGTATTTTCTTCCTGAAATTAATTGGGATTATATCCGCATAGCGATGACTTATATCGACAATCCGCCAGACTATACGGCCTTTTCTACGACTGTCTACTTATTCATAGGATCATTTGACATTATTATTTTTAATTCCTTAATTAGGAAGAAGGTGGTATTTGGAATAAAGCAAGCACTTTTTGTCTTTGCATTAGGTGCCATTGCAATTTTCACAATGTATTTTATTCCGATAGGGATCTTAGGATTCGATCATATTTCAGATGTATTATATCCGTGGCATTTGACAAGTGACTCTATTCGAATGAAGTTCGGCGTTATCGAACGCGTCGTTTTTTTATTTTTATTTATATTTCTGGCTATCGCATTTTCCAATATTGTGATTCATTGGCATGTTTCCTTTCATCTACTTGAAAGTGTTTGCGGAGGTAAGAACGTATCTGGCAAAGCAAATCGTATACGAAAGTATATATTACTAGCGTTATTCTGGACAGTAGCAATTATTGTTACGATAAAAATAACGGAATATGACTTATTTCAGTTAAGTATTTACTATTTTAATTCCATGCTTGTTGTAATTGTCTTCTTGTTGAGTCTTCTATTTATCCTTAGTAGGAGGGCCCGCTTATGAAAAAGTCCCGGTATATTAAAATGTGTATGACCTTTTGTGTAGTAAGTAGTGTCTTATTGCAGGCTGGTTGCGGATTTAAAGACATTGATAAAAAGCTATTTATACTTGCCGTTGGAATAGATCCTTCTGAAAACATAGAGAATGGAATTAAGGTAACACTAAAAATAGCGTTACCGTTTGGCGCGATCAAAGATTCTCCTAAACCGAGTTATGCGTATATCTCGCAGGAAGGAGCATCTATAGGGGAAGCAGTGCGTATGTTAGAGACACATGTAGATAAAGTTTTGGAGTTAGGCCATTTAAAAACTATTATTATTCATGAGGATCTCTTATCAAGTCATACAAAACATTTCATGGATTTCTTTGTCAGACGTGGAGATATTCAAATGATCGCATATGTAGCAGGCGCCAGACCATCAGCAGAAAAAATTTTAAAAGTAGAACCAGCCACGGAAGCACCAGCCTCAGTCGCATTATTCAACTTTTTTGGCGATACAGCGAACGAAAGCCCATTTATAGTCACTACTTATTTATTTCAGATGCGTAGGGAACATTATTCGAAGGGCATCGATATCGTTCTACCGTTACTTGAAACTACTGAGAAAGGAGATGAGCTAGTCATCAATAATGCCGTTGTGATCAATGAAAAAAAACCACCAATTACTCTTACTATAATAGAAACTAAATATTACAATACATTATTAAAAGGAGCTACAGGTGCTATATATCATGTCCAACATGACCAACTACAGCTGTTGTTAACTATTAAAGAAAGTAAAATGAACTTTAAAATAATTGAAAATGATTATCAAGTACCTGAGGCGATTGAAGTTCATGTAAAAATGAAAGGCTCAATAGGCGAGTCGAACGAACCTCTCTCCTTATCTAAATTAAATGTATACAATGAAATTTCTTCAAAAGATGTAGAAAAGAAAGTATATAATCTCTTAGTACGCATGCAAGAAGAACATGTAGATCCTTTCGGCTTCGGCCTACGTTATCGAGCGACTCGCTTGCACCGTAGCGATATAGACGAAGTGTGGGAAAATGCATATCCTACACTGGATTTTAATGTGCGAGCTGAAGTATCACTGCAAAGCACTGGTTCCATAGAATAATAAGTATGGCGAGTATCAATACACAATACCCTATAGGATGGACACTTCGGAAAAGTCCGCCTTATAGGGTACAGTTTACTACTATTTGTTTAAATTTTTTGCTTATTTTCGGTTATTGCGACGCTCTTTATATTCCATATCATTTGGTTGTTGGCGTCTTTGGTCGAACGTGAACTCTTCACCAAACTCCATATTTTCAGGTTGTTGATTCTGCTGGCGATTGTCGTTCGGCTGTTCTTGACGCTGACGTTTTGTTTTACGTTTATTCATCATCTGCACTTCCTTTCGTATTGTTAGAGGACGAGCCATCTACACCAATAGCTTGTGCAAAAATCAATAAAGTATTCCATGAAAAAACTCTCCGTAACGATGGAGAGTTTTTTCAAAACGTCAATTCATATGAAGCGGAGGAGGGATAATCCACCCTTTTTCTTTATTGAGACTAAGTAGCTTTGCGCCAAATGCCACTTTTTCCATATGAGCTTTTGCAAACATGGCAGCCACATCTTCACGCAAACATTGTCCCATCGCCATACTGCATGACACAAGCCCTTGTCCCACATTAATAGAGACAGCAGCACTTATTTCCGGATCCATATAAAGAACACCGGCAGGAATATCTTCGCGACTACATTTTGGTCTTTCCGGTAATGCAGGCGGAGGTGTTATGCCGTTCGCTTTCAACACTTTGCCGAAAGAAGCACTCTCGGATTTCATCGTCTTAATCGCTTCTTCTAATAAACGAATAAGATCCGCATCACCTGCTTGATTGACAAACGCTTCGTAGCCGCTTACTAATCCGTTGTTTGCCCCAATGAACGACCATATAGCGGTTACTTCACCGTAGTGTAGCGGTTCATCTTTCGGATTACCATCTAAAATACCCAATAAAACCACTCCTTAGTTAATGATGAACTTCAGGAGTAGTCTGCTCTAAAATAAAGTTTTTATACAATTATTTTTTGTAGGTCGTAACGAAAGAAGGTCTTGGGAAAATATTCGGTCGTTGATCAACGCCTTCTTCTGTTCCGCGTTTAGCATGTGCTTTGCCATAAGCTTGTGAAGACTGCCAAGCTGTAAAGGATTCTTCATCTTCCCACATCGTTAAAATAACATATGTATCGGAATCTACGGGACGCAGTACGCGAATGGCTACAAAGCCTGGTTCAGCTTCAATTAGACGTGCCCGATTGTTGAAACGCTGTTCAAAAATTTCGCGTCCTTCTTCTGTGACTGGAATATTATTTAATACTGCATAACGTCCAGAAGGTAGATCGCCGCTGTGATCCATTACTTCGTATGCCACTGCATTTTCCAAATGTGTTGTCTCAGCTTCTTGCAGTACGAGAACTTCTTCATCGTTATTCAAAAGAATTGCGCGTGCCTCTTCTGGTAAATTGCCTGCTTCTTCTAACGGTCCTGTCCATTTGAATAATTTCATAGTAGACACCTCTTCATCTTCAATTTTATTGATTAGTACTAGTATACCCGAGAATTGAAAGTGCTTTCAATGAATAAGGAATATGTATTTAGTGTTTACTGGTTAATGTGATGGGGAAATAAGTAAATAGGTTACGTTAGGGAGGTAATTAAATGGAAACTAAATACGAAGAAGTACTCTATTTATTAGAGGAATGTGTAAAAGCGTGTAATCATTGCTTTGACGCATGTTTAAAGGAAAAAGATGTTCGTATGATGGCTGGATGCATTCGGCTAGACCGTGAGTGTGCAGAAAGTTGCTCATATACTATTCAAGTAATCGCGAGAAGAAGTCCTTTTACTTCACAAAATTTGCGATTAAGTGCGGAAATTTGTGAAGCGTGCGCGGAGGAATGTGGAAAACATGACCATCCTCACTGTCAAAAGTGCGCAGAAGCTTGTCGGAAATGTGCGGAAGCTTGTCGCCGTGTAGCGTAAATGAATAGGTTCACACATAAAAACACCTTCCTTTTAAAAGGGAAGGTGTTTTCTGTGTTTATAAAAGCCGTCTTTGCCGTAGTTTAGTCATAGAAAGTTTTAAACCACCACTCCTCAAAGTGGGTGTTTGCGGAAACGTTCCTGTTAGTCCGAATTGCTAAAAAGGAATTCGGCATGCCATTTCCGTTTCGTAATAAACTCCCTTTTACAGCTTAAAGGTTAAAACTTAATGTACATACGAACAATACAGCTTGTAAATTAATAGTACACCCAGCCATCTGAAATTGCAAATGGTAACTTTTGTTGTGAATTGAAACTTCCTATATGAATCAACCGTATAGTATAGAAATAGTAAAGGAGTGGTTGCTCTATGGAAATGGATAATACAACAGCAGAAAACCAAAAGATCGCCACGAAAGAATCATTTGATATTACTCAGTTAACGCATGAGGTAGAGGATTTACGTAGAGAAGTGAAACAGCTTAGAGAAGATTTAGAGTTCGTAAGCGCATTTCAGAAAAAACCGATCGTGACTGTTGATATAGTGAAAGTTGTAGGTTCATATATAATCGGTGCATTAGTAATCATCGGAATTTTTTTCTAATGAACAGTCCCCGATATGATACTATAAAAGTATCAGGTACATAGACAGGGGTGGTCTTATGAAAAAAGTAATTACCGTTCAAGCAAATACAGTAGAAGAAGCTATACAGCAAGCTTTGACGATGCTGGACTTACCAATCGAAAAAGTTACAGTGAAAGTACTGACAAATCCGGGCAGACGTCTGATGGGGTTAAGGAAAGTGCCGGCTGAAGTACAAGTAACTAGCATAGAAGAAGTGGAACATATACCAGTCGAAAAAGAACTTTCGAAAATTGAAGAACTAGCCAACTTATTGGATGAGGTAGATATATCAGTGTTACAAACAGTCAATCATCCAGTCGAAGAAAAGAAAGTAGAGACGAATCATACAAGTGATAGAAGTGTGGCATGCATTCAAGATGGAGAAGTACATTTCCGATTCAATGATGAATCATTGCCTTTGCTTATTCCAAATGAAAATGCTTTATTGACTGTCAATGGAGAACTTTGTACACAATCGACAACTATTCAACCAGAAGATCAAGTAACACTAACAATTTGTGATGAAGTAGTCGCACCGAAATTCACTATTTCATTGATTGAAAAAGATATGATTGCCTTATTATCATTTGTCCCAGGAAAGCGTATAAAGCGTTCATTGGTAAATACTTCTTGGTCTCCTCGATTAGCGATACGTGTAGAAGAAAAGGTTGAAATTACGAATGATCTGAAACCACAACAAATTGTCGATGAATTAAAGCAAATGGGTATACAGCAAGGACTTCTATTTCCGGCGATTAAAAAAGTGACTGAAGTAATTAAACCATATGAACTAATCGTAGCGAAAGGAATACTTCCTGTAGAAGGAACAGACGGCGATTTGGAAGTTCATATTCGATATGAAGAATTTGACCCGAACAGCGAAGAAAAAGTGGATTTTCGAGAAATGAATGCGATAACAAATGTTAGAGAAGGTCAAGTAATTGCGACGCATGTATTGCCTGTGGCAGGGACGCCTGGCCAAAGTTTGCTCGGACGGAAGATTCCAGTAAAACCGGTGCGTGATATTATGTTACGTTTAGGAAAAAACGTCCAACAAGTAGAACAAAATATAGTGACGCTTATTTCAGGAAAGCCTGTTCTGGACTGGCGGGATCGATTAGTAAAGATTGATGTGAATAATGAATTTAACCATCCGGGGGAAGTTAGTTTGGAAAGTGGTAATATTCGTTTTGAAGGGGATGTAAGAATTGGCGGTAATGTCCTGCCTTCTATGTTTGTAGGAGCGACTGGCAGTATTTTTGTCGGCGGTTCTGTGACGAAAGCTACGATACACGCAATGAAAACTGTCATGGTGCGCGGCAATGTTTTATCGTCTACGATTAGTGTAGGGAAACAAGAAGCGGCTATTAGTGAACTAGCTAAGCTGCTCACAGATGTAACACACTTACTCGTACAAATTAAAGAAGCGGTTGATCAAATATTTATTATTCGGGGGCAAGGCGAAGCTGACTTGAACCCTTCTGAGCTAAAACGTCTTATACATTTATTAATGGAGAAGCGTTATGCGCAGTTTGAAGATTTAAATAAACAGTTTATCCAAAAAGTGCGGTCACAAAAAGAGTCTCTTGATGTCGAGTGGGTCAACGTTGCGGACTCACTCTATGACATTTTTATTAACCCGCTTAATGAAGATATGCAAAACATGGAAGGATTTGCCCGAGTAGTGGAAGAAGCACAAATTCTAGTGCAGTTATATAACGCAGATAGCTCGCCTCAGACAAAATTGTCTGTTCCCTATGCGATTAATAGTACGCTTTATAGTAATGGACATATTGAGGTGTTTTCAAAAGGTGTGTACCATAGCGACTTGACAGCAGAGCAAACGATTAAGATTAAAGGAGTTTGTAGAGGCGGAGAGATTACAGCGCCACTTGCGATTACACTGCAAGAAGCTGGTTCGGAAAGTCCAGTGAAGACAGTAATCCGTACAAGTGCGGAAGGTTGTATTACTATCGGCATGGCCTATGTGGGAACTGAAATTTATATAGGCACGCGAAAGCATGTGTTTACAAAAGATGCTACTAATATCACCGCCCGATTAACTACTGAGGGAGAGATTGATCTTGGTTGATGTATGTTTGAAAACATTCTCATGGTGGAATAGTAATTGTAGTACATCAACTAAGGAGTGGTAAGCAGTATGGCTAAAATTGCAACTGTATTAGGAGATATGTTCGAAGACTCAGAGTATATGAAACCGGCAACTGCGTATAAAGAGGCGGGTCATGAAGTGGAAGTCATCGGGACGGAAGCTGGAGCGGAAGTTACAGGTATGAAAGAAAACACAAAAGTGAAACTAGATAAATCGATCGATCAGGCGAATTCAGCTGATTATGATGCATTGTTCATTCCGGGTGGATTTTCACCGGACATTTTGCGCGCAGATGATCGTTTTGTAAAGTTTGTTAAAGAATTTATGGATGCAGACAAACCGGTATTCGCTATTTGTCATGGTCCTCAGCTGTTGATTACGGCGAAAACGTTAGAAGGCCGACACGCAACAGGTTATAAATCTATTCGGGTAGATATGGAAAATGCAGGAGCCGAGTTTATGGATAAAGAAGTAGTTGTTTGTGAGAACCAGCTAGTTACAAGTCGTCAACCGGATGATATCCCGGCATTTACCCGTGAATCATTAAAAATACTAGAAAAATAATCTTTAAATAAAATGAGGCCATTGTAGAATGTCAGGTATATCTGATTTTCTATGGTGGTCTTTTTATTCCGACATTTTTTAAAGTATGCAGTATGTCAATCGCTAGACTGACACTTTCTTAAGTCAGTTGGTGCTCGTCCAAAAGTTGGAGTAAGGTAAGTGACTCTTCTTTTGTGGTGTAGCACAGTAGTGTATGTGTTAGGATTCTCCCGAGAGAAAACGTATCGTCTGGAAGCGCAAGCCGTAAGACTCTTCAAGTTAGCTTCACTCCATCCAATCACCTACCTCACTTTTTAGTGAATATATCGAAAGGATTTTACATAATGTAGGTAATCAACTGGCATTATTTTCAGTACAAGTATAAAATGATTGAAAAAGATTCTCATTTATACTTGAAAAACGTTCTCAATGGGAGTATGCTTAAAGCAACGAAATATTCGGGCAGTAGTGACATTATTTGAAGGGTCGGGGTGGATATGTACAAAGTAGTTGTGGCGGCACTTTTAGTAGGAATGGTCTTCGGTGTGGCGGCAGGATTTTCTATTGGAACTAAAGAGATGACAGGTATGTTGGCGGGTATTGCAGCCTTGGCATTCATTGTAGCTCCGGCTGCAGTAGTCTATGCCAATGAAAAGAAAAAGATACAACAAATTCATTAATATATGCAGAGGCTGTCCACAAAGTCCTTAAAATAAACCAGGCAGAGAAAAACTACTAGCTTTTCTCTGCCTGGTTTTATTAATAAGCTGACCAACCATTATCAGCTTGTATGACCGCTCCATTGACATAAGAAGATTCGTCAGATGCTAGGAATAAGGCAATATTTGCGATTTCTTTCGTCGTACCTGGACGACTCATCATATCGACACCTCTAAGTGCTTGTTTCATGCCAAACTCGTCTGGTTGTACTAAATTATTTGTAATATTCGTAGGTACTGCAGCTGGTGCAATTGCATTACAGCGAATGTTCAATGGACCGTAGTGAGATGCGACGTTCTTTGTCATCCCTGCGACTGCATGTTTGGAAGCTGTGTAAGCGAGCCCCCCTCTGCCGCCGGTCACTGCAGAAATGGAAGCCATATTCACAATGACTCCTGCCTGTTTCTCTTCGAAAATAGACAACGCTTTCCGTGTCGCACGCATAACACCTGTTGTATTGATAGCCAACACTTTATCCCATACGTCATCTGTAATCGTTGTTGCGGAATACATATTATCCATAATGCCTGCGTTATTCACAAGGATATCAAGTGTGCCAAACTGTTCAACCGCTGTATCGATCATTAATTGAACATCTTCTTCCACAGTAACATTTGTCTGAATTGCGAGTGCTTCTCCACCGGCTGTTTTAATAGTCTGAACGGTTTCTTCGGCACCTTGTATATTCATATCTGCAATAACTACTTTGGCACCTTCAAGAGCGTATAATTCTGCAATTTCTCTTCCAAGTCCCGATCCTGCACCTGTAATAATAGCTACTTTACTTTCCAAACGTTTCAAAAAATCGCCTCCAATTATGGTAAAAGTTCTATTTTGCTATACATTTTAATATTAAACTATTAGTGCGAAAATAACCAGTCTTTCTCAATTATAACTGAGAGGACTGGTCTTTTTTACTTATTGAACCTTTACGCCTTCTACGATTTCTTTGGCAGCATAAAGAGCTTGTTTAACATCTGCTATTAAATCTTCAATTTCTTCAACGCCTACCGAGAAACGTAATAGACGGTCATCAACGCCTCGGCGATTGCGTTCTTCGATTGGGATATCCATATGTGTTTGCGTTGTTGGATAGGTGATGAAACTTTCTACTCCACCGAGACTTTCTGCAAACGAGATCAATTGCATATTTTCAAGGAAGGGGCCAACCCATTCACTGTTTTGCACGCGGAAGGAGACCATACCGCCAATTCCCGCATAGAGCACGTCTACGACTAAAGGTTCCGATTCTAAATAAGAAACCATTTCTTTCGCATTGGCATCATGTTGCTTCATACGTAAATGCAATGTTTTTAAACCACGCACTACGAGCCATGAATCAAGAGGGGCGAGTGTAGCGCCAATGGCATTGTGGTTCGTGAACAAACGCTCACAAAGTTTTTCCCCTTTTGCGACTACTAGACCTGCAAGAACATCATTATGTCCGCCAATGTATTTCGTGGCACTGTGAATGACAATATCTGCTCCTTGTTCGATTGGTCTTTGGAAGTACGGCGTCAAAAATGTGTTATCTACAATGAGTAATAAATTATGTTTCTTTGCTAGTTCAGCATACATAGAGATATTGATATTGATCATAAGTGGATTGGTAGGTGTTTCTAAAAATATAGCTTTTGTGCGATCTGTAATAGCCTGCTCGACTTCAGCTACATTCTCAAATGATAAGTAGCGAGTCGTTACTTGATAGGTTTGTTCATACTGATTAAACAAACGATAAGTTCCACCATATAGGTCTTCAGGTGCTAGTAATTCATCGCCGGTTTTAAATAGAGAAAGAATAAGTTGTATAGCTGCCATACCGGAACTACAGGCAAACCCTTGATCCCCAGATTCCAAGTTGGCAATTCCATCTTCTAATACGGAGCGCGTTGGATTTTTAGTACGCGTATAGTCATAGCCAGTAGATTGTCCAAGCCCCTCGTGATGATAAGCAGTCGATAAGTAAATTGGGGTATTGACCGCCCCGGTTCTCTTGTCTGTATTATTCCCTAATTGCACTAATCTCGTTTCTAATCCGTTGTTTGTCATCAACTTCCATCCCCCTTAGAAAAATAAAAAAAGACCTCTTCTTTTCGAATAGGCCCTCGAACATACAAGTAAGTTTTTCCTATTCTCATCTTCAAAGTGAATGTTCACCCTTGGAATTAGCACCATGCCGACTTGGCTGGTTGCTGAGACATCTCTGGGCCTATCCCTCCGTCTCTCTCGATAAGAATATTCATAATATAAGCAAAACTATTGACAAATTTATTCTATCATGCAGACATAAGAGATGCAAGGCTTTCCCTACAGCGTTAGTTTTTTGTTCTATAAAAGGTTTGCTATACTTATAACTAGAGAGACAGTGAAGGAGGACGAGCATTTTGGCTTGGGGCTATGTCGCTTTGGCAGCCTTTGTAGAAATATTTTGGGTAGTGGGATTGCGTTACTCAGAGACCTTTTTGCAATGGGCTGGCACGAGCGTAGCAATTGTTTTTAGTTTTTATTTTATTATTAAAGCGTGCGAAAAACTTCCTTCAGGTACTGTGTATGCGGTATTTACTGGATCGGGAGCCGCGGCTATCTTACTAGTGGATTTATTCGTTTTTCAAGCGGACTTTACGTGGATTACTTTATCATTTATTGCGTTAATCGTAATTGGAGTCGTAGGGATTAAGATCACTACAGACGAAGGCAATCCGCAGGGAGGCGATTGATCATGGCATGGGTCTATTTGGCAATCGCTAGTTTAGGGGAGATTTTCGGTGTGATGAGCATCAATTATTACTTGCAGAAACGTTCGTATAAACGTTTGTTGCTGATTGTCGTCATTTTCAGCTTTGGATTTGTGTTTCTATCGCTAGCTATGCGAGAGATTCAGATGAGTACAGCGTATGCGGTATGGACAGGATTTGGAGCAGTAGGCGCAGTTCTCATGGGAATTATTATATTTAAAGAATCCGCAAGTGTTAAACGACTGTTCTTTTTATCATTAATAATTATTGGGGCTGTCGGATTAAAATTATTTGGGTAAATAAAGGAGGACGGGATTATGGTATATTGGACGACATTTCAATTTAGAGAATGGCAAGTAACATTAGCAGCTACTGAAGGAGGGCTTTGCTACGTAGGACTGGCAGAAGACAGTGAACAACGATTGAACGAATGGTGCAACAAACAATTGGGTGAAATACCTAGAGAGAAAAATGCTAGTAAATTAGCTGTCTATGCAAATGAAGTCGCTAAATACTTAGCAGGTGTTCAGACGGATTTTTCTAACTTATCAATTGTCGAACAGGGAACACCATTTCAGACGGAAGTGTGGCGAGCACTTTCAGAAATTCCTTACGGTGAAACTGTCAGTTATTCAGTGATAGCCAACCGTCTGGGCAAACCGTCAGCTGTCCGTGCGGTTGCTTCCGCAATTGGCAAAAATCCTTTACTATTAGTCGTTCCGTGCCATAGAGTAGTAGGGAAAGATGGTAGTGTATCTGGATACCGTGATGGAGTAGACAGAAAAGCTCGTTTGCTTCGGTTGGAAAACAGTTCCATAGTAGTTGGTTGACAATGAAAAACTCTATGCTAAAATAAAAATGTTCGATAATTCAATAATCATAACTAGGGGTGTCCAGCTACACTGGACTGAGATGGAGTGAATCAAATGCATTCCGAACTCTTTGGACCTGATCTGGCTCGTACCAGCGTGGGGAAGTTTTTATCTATCAATCGACGTACTTTTTTGTGCGTTTTTGTAGACCAGGTCCATTACTACAGGCCTGGTCTTTTTTTCGTCGATTTCCTCTACTTGTATGCAGTCATGGTCTACCCTCAAAAAGGAGACGATGACAAAGTGAAAAATGCAACAGAAAAAATTCAGATTCATTCGTGTTTTCCCGCAAGCCAGAAAGTTTATGTACGAGGAAGTCGCCCGGATATCCTTGTCCCCATGCGTGAGATTACATTGTCGCCCACTGTGACAGAGCAAGGAGAATTCCAAAATGAACCGCTTCGTATTTATGATACTAGTGGGAAATATACGGAAGCAAACTATGAAGTAGATATTCAAAAAGGTCTGCCGCCGATTAGAAAAAAATGGATTTTGGAGCGGGATGATGTAGAAGAATACGAAGGTCGAGAAGTAAAACCTCAGGATAACGGCTTTCGTACAGCTGAACAAATGAATACTAGCCAACAATTTCCACTGTTAAAGCGCCGACCGTTACGCGCCAAAAAAGGACACAATGTAACACAAATGCATTACGCAAGGCAAGGGATCGTTACACCTGAAATGGAGTTCATCGCAATTCGAGAAGGAGTAGATGCAAATTTCGTACGGGATGAAGTGGCAAGAGGACGCGCAATTATACCTTGCAATATTAATCATCCTGAAGCAGAGCCGATGATTATCGGCAGTAAGTTCCATGTGAAGATTAATGCCAATATCGGTAATTCGGCAGTCACTTCTTCTATTACAGAAGAAGTAGAGAAGATGACATGGGCTACTCGTTGGGGTGCGGATAATATTATGGATTTATCTACAGGGAAAAATATTCATACGACGCGCGAGTGGATTATTCGTAACTCTCCTGTACCTGTTGGAACCGTACCGTTATACCAGGCACTTGAGAAAGTGAACGGACGTGTGGAAGACCTTTCTTGGGAAGTATTCCGTGACACATTGATCGAGCAGGCTGAACAAGGAGTGAGTTATTTTACTATTCATGCAGGAGTATTATTGCGATATATACCGATGACAGTTCGTCGCATGACGGGAATCGTTTCACGTGGTGGCTCTATTATGGCGCAATGGTGTATGTTACATCACCAAGAAAGTTTTCTCTATACACACTTTGAAGAGATTTGTGAAATTATGAAACAATATGATATTGCATTTTCTTTAGGTGATGGTCTACGTCCAGGTTCTATTGCAGATGCTAATGACGAGGCGCAATTTGCTGAACTCGAAACACTTGGAGAGCTGACAAAAGTCGCCTGGAAACATGATGTGCAAGTGATGGTTGAGGGTCCCGGTCACGTTCCTATGCATTTGATTAAAGAAAATATGGATAAGCAAATCGAGATATGTCAAGAAGCGCCATTTTATACATTGGGTCCGTTAACGACAGATATCGCTCCGGCTTATGATCATATTACATCAGCTATCGGTGCGGCGATGATCGGTTGGTTTGGTACTGCAATGCTTTGCTATGTGACGCCAAAAGAGCATCTTGGATTGCCAAATAAAGACGATGTGCGTGAAGGTGTGATTACGTATAAAATAGCAGCCCATGCAGCGGATTTAGCGAAAGGCCACCCGAATGCGCAAAAACGTGATGACGCCCTATCTAAAGCGCGCTTTGAATTCCGTTGGCAAGATCAATTCAACTTAAGTTTAGATCCTGAGCGGGCGATGGAATACCACGATGAGACATTACCGGCGGAAGGTGCCAAAGTCGCTCATTTCTGCTCGATGTGCGGACCTAAGTTTTGCAGTATGCGAATTTCTCATGACATACGAAAATTTGCGGACGAAAATAGTCTGGAAGAGAAGTTGGCTATTGAGCAAGGGTTACAAAGTAAAGCGGAAGAGTTTAAGAAATCCGGTGCTGAAATCTATCTTTGAACGAGGAGTGAGTGTTATGATGGCAGCGAATACATTAATCCGTCATATAACGATACAACGCCAAAGCTTGCGTCAATTGGAAACACAATTAAACGAACTTCAGGCGAACTGTACACATCAATTTACAGAAACGACTACACATCGAGAGTGTGAAAAATGCAGACTGCTGGAAAGTTTGCATTACTAACTGCCCTCACGTCTGTACGAAATTAGAATAGGTAAATATACAATCATAGTCGTGCATGCTACACATGATGGACTATTACAGCCCCCTGTAACTCTGCGGATATTGAGATGAATTTAGTTATCGGTGTACACGGCCTTGTGAAAGCAACCTATATTATAGTAGCAGATTGTTAAAAACGTAACTATTATAAAAACAGCGCGAAACTAGAGTACTTGTAGTTTCGCGCTGTTTTTTTGATAAGTCGCTCAAGAGTTCCGTTCATTTAATCGATCCACATATTGCTTTGCTTCTATTAATGAAAAACCATATACTTCTCTCGCTAATTTAATCGCTTGAACATTTTCGCCAGCTGTCAGTAAAGTCCGTATTTCTTCATTTTCCGCAGGCTCTGGGAGATCCTCTGTTAGTTGGTTTAGTATGGACTGTTGCCGTGCCAAACGCCTTTCAATCGTCTCTAATTTACTCAGAATTAAGTACCCGAAAACTACAATTAACGCACTTGGTAAAATATAACTCATTGTAATCACTCCTTTCTTTATATACGAAGAGCCGATAAAAAAGTTTCACATCTAAAAAAGATAACAGGAATGGTTACTTTACGGTGAAAAAGGGGAAATAGTGTATAATGGTAACATTATCGCAGCGGAAGAAGGAGACGACTATGACTTCATCATATCAAGACGACAGTTTAGCGTTACACACAGATCTATATCAAATTAACATGGCGGAATCTTACTGGGCAGACGGGATACACGAGAGGAAAGCTGTATTTGAAGTGTATTTCAGAAAAATCCCATTTGGTAATGGTTATGCAGTTTTTGCTGGACTAGAGCACGTTTTAAAGTATTTACAAGAATTTTCATTTACTGCAAGCGACTTAGCGTATTTACGTGAAGAATTAGGATTTGCTGATGATTTTCTAGATTACTTGAAAGATGTGCGCTTTACAGGAGATGTCTTTTCAATGAAGGAAGGGGAATTAGTATTTGCTAATGAACCGATCATTCGGATTGAATCGAATCTAATTGAAGCACAATTGATTGAAACAGCTTTACTTAATATCGTCAATTACCAGACATTGATCAGCACGAAAGCAAGCCGCATTAAGCAAGTAGTTAAAGACGATGTGGTCATGGAGTTCGGTAGTCGCCGCGCGCATGAAATGGATGCAGCGATATGGGGGGCACGCGCAGCAGTAATCGGTGGAGTAGAATCGACGAGTAATGTGCGCGCCGGAAAGAGATTTGGGATACATGTTTCCGGAACTCATGCTCATTCGTTTGTACAAGCGTATAAAGATGAATATACAGCGTTTAAAGTGTATGCGCAGCGCCATAAAGATTGTGTGTTTTTAGTGGATACATATAATACGTTGAAAATCGGCGTACCGACAGCGATTAAAGTTGCAAAAGAACTCGGTGACAGCATTAACTTTATCGGTGTTCGATTAGACAGCGGAGATATTGCGTTTTTATCAAAAGAAACGCGTCGTATGCTTGATGAAGCTGGATTCCCAGATGCCAAAATCGTAGTTTCAAATGATCTAGATGAGTACACGATTCTAAACCTTAAAGCTCAAGGGGCACAAGTCGATATTTGGGGAATTGGAACAAAACTCATAACTGCATACGATCAACCGGCATTAGGAGCAGTTTATAAAATTGTATCCATTGAAAATAGTGATGGTGAAATGGAAGATACGATTAAAATTTCGGCGAACGTAGAGAAAGTGACAACGCCTGGACGTAAAAAATTGTATCGCATTATTGATCTGGAAAATGGGAAAGCAGAAGGGGACTATATTACAATGCATGATGAAGATCCTTCATCAGAAGAACGCATTAAAATGTTCCATCCTGTCCACACGTTCATCTCGAAATTTGTAACGAATTTTAAAGCGATTAATTTACATGAGCATGTTATTCGCAAGGGGGAAGTGATATATGAAAATCCTCCTGTTTATAAGATTCGCGAATATGCACATAGCAATTTAGATTTGTTATGGGAAGAGTACAAGCGTTCATTAAATCCAGAAGAATATCCAGTCGATTTAAGTCAGAAATGCTGGGACAATAAGAGACGCAATATAGAAGAAGTACATGAAATGGTACAAAACTACACAAACAGATAAGGAAGTGGGAACGTTGACATTGCAGCAAGAAATTATCCAAGCGTTACGTGTAAAGCCGGAAATCGATCCGCAGCAAGAGATTCGGACTTCCATTGATTTTTTAAAAGCCTATATGAAGAAGAATACATTTTTACAAGGTATGACACTAGGGATTTCAGGCGGACAAGATTCTACATTAGTCGGCAAGTTAGCTCAGATGGCCGTTAATGAGTTAAATGAAGAAGAAGGTACAGAAGTTTATCGTTTCTATGCTGTCCGGTTACCATATGGCGTTCAATTTGATGAAGAAGATTGTCAAGATGCACTACGTTTTATACGTCCTTCAGTCGTATATACAGTTGACATTAAAGATGCAGTCGATGCGAGTGAACGCACGTTAAAATTGGCGGGCGTGCAAATATCAGATTTCGATAAAGGTAATGAAAAAGCAAGAGAGCGTATGAAAGCTCAGTATTCGATCGCGGCAGTTCATCACGCAGTCGTTTTAGGATCAGATCATGCGGCAGAAGCTATCACTGGCTTCTATACGAAATTCGGTGACGGTGCAGCTGACTTGATGCCGATCTATCGACTGAATAAGCGCCAAGGAAAACAATTGCTTCATGCACTTAACTGTCCACCGCATTTGTACGAAAAAATTCCTACGGCAGATTTAGAAGGCAATAAGCCGGCGATAGCCGACGAAATTGCACTCGGTGTGACGTATGATGAGATTGACGATTACCTAGAGGGTAAGGAAGTCTCTGAAGAAGCTCAAAAGCAAATAGAAGGACATTATTTACGGTCAGCACATAAACGCCACTTACCGATCACAATATTCGATGACTTTTGGAAATAATCGCTGCCGGTCTTTGTTATAAAAGGCCGGCAGTTTTTCTGTTTGTGAGACGAATTGGTTTCGGGTATGATAATCACATATAGATGATCGTAGCTAGAAAACTGAAGGAGGTAGCTCTATGCATTCACGGTGGATTGAAGAAGTATTGATGAATATAGAGAAAGTAATTGTCGGAAAGCGTGAAATTGCCGAGCTGAGTATAACTGCATTGCTTGCTGGCGGTCACGTATTGCTAGAAGACGTGCCAGGCGTTGGTAAAACGATGTTAGTCAGAGCGCTTGCCACGACGATTGGGGCTCAATTTAAAAGAATCCAATTTACACCGGACTTATTGCCATCTGATGTATCAGGGGTTTCCGTATATAATCCACAAACGATGCAATTTGAATTCCGGCCAGGTCCATTGATCGGGAATATTATTTTAGCAGATGAAATAAACCGTACGTCACCTAAGACACAATCTGCATTATTGGAAGGAATGGAAGAATCGTCAATTACGGTAGATGGTACAACGATTCAGTTACCAAAGCCGTTTTTTGTGATGGCGACGCAAAATCCCATCGAATATGAAGGAACTTATCCATTACCGGAAGCGCAACTAGATCGCTTTATATTCAAATTAAAAATGGGGTATCCAACGAAGTTGCAAGAAATGGATATTTTAAAACGAGCTGAACGCCAATTACCAATTGAACAAATTCAGTCTGTCTTGACAATAAGTGAATTAGTAGAGTTGCAACGACAAGTACAGGAAGTAATTGTAGATGATACGATTGTTTCTTACATCGTTGATTGTGCGGAAGCGACACGTCAACATGAATCGATCTCGTTAGGTGTCAGCCCACGGGGTTCATTATCTTTGATGAAGGCATGCCAAGCCTACGCATTCATCAGAGGACGTTCCTATGTTTTACCGGATGACGTACAATATTTGGCGCCATTCGCTTTTTCCCATAGATTAATTTTGCATCCGCAAGCAAAATATGAAGGGATCGATCCTATAGAAATCATACAGCAAGTATTACAGCAGATTGAAGTGCCGGTGCATAGGTCCACTATATGAAACGAATAGAATCAGTTGGACGAATTGTGGGAGTCTTATGCATTGGCGGTATAGCTTTTGCCTTTGCAAAGTTCCAAGGCGGGTTTGTTAGTTGGTTTATTTTCTACATGATTTTACCTTTTATTACATATTCAATTGCACTTTACTTGTATCCGTTACGAGATTTTACTGTCGATAGACAAGTCAATTCAAATCAAGTGATGAATAATGGAAAAGTATTGGTGCAACTAACTGTAAAAAGAAAATGGCCGTTTCCGTTATTGTATACAATGATTACTGATTACAGGCAATTCTCCATAAAACAACGCACGAGTCAGCGGATGGTGTTAGTAGGTTTTCGGAGAGAATATTCATTTGCCTATACATTGACAAATATACCGCGCGGTGAACATATATTATCGCATGCTGAAATTGAAGTTGTAGATTTTTTCAACTGGATTCGAAAAAGCCGAAGTTTTCCCGTGAGAGATGTATTTCTAGTCTATCCCAAACTGACGGAGCTAGTTTACGAATCATCTGCTTCAGGAATGAGCGAAGGTCGAAAGTTATCTTCCTACATACAGGCGAAAGATGCAACGATGCCTTCTAGCGTCAGGGAGTATACGACGGGTGATCGTTTGTCTTGGATTCATTGGAAATCTTTTGCACGGACGAATAAATTGATGACAAAAGAATTTGATGATCAGCAGTCTCAGCAATATATGTTGCTACTGGACTGTGAACCTTCTAATACGTTCGAAGTTGTCGTAGAATTCGCAGCGTCTTTCCTCGTAACGGCTAGACAACATCAAGCAGGTCTTACGCTATTGCTTGCTGACCAACAATCTTTCGCGATACGTTCAGCCGATCAAATGGAGCAAGCGCTAGTTCACTTGGCGAAAATTCAACCGCATCAAACGATTAACTTATCTTTGCCTGAAGGATCGATCGACAAAGAAGATTCATTGTTCGTCATCACAGGATATCTTCGAATGGAGTTTATCAAACGTGTGCTAGAAGAGTATCGAAGACCTTCTGCGATTACTTGTTTCGTGGCAGTTGACGAGCGGTCGTTAACAGAAGATTTCAATCAGAAAGTTAAACAAGCGAGAGAAATGGGTATTAACATTCGGCTGATCAGTCGTAACGATTTATCTGCGGCGCTGAAAAAGGCGGTGACATGATGAAGAAAAGTCGTTTGAATAGGAAAGCTCTTATGTTTTTGTTTGGTTTAAGCATCGTCCTTTTATGGGAGTGGTTTATTCCTATCATGCACTTAACGGATTTCGGACATGCTTCGCTGTTCTTTATTTACTTATTGTTATTTTTTATTCTTGCATTAGTAAATGTTGCGTGGTGGATTAGTGCATCAGTACAAGTGTTGTACATTTTATGGGCTATTCACTACATCTATTTCGGTCAACTGCCGTTTTCTTTCGATACGTTTTCGATGTTTGTCGTAGAAATGAAACAAAATATACTGCTAGTAGTTCAAGGTGAAGTAAGCGAATTATCCAATATGTTCCGTACGTTTCTTCTATTCGTTTTACTATGGATGATAGCATACTTAATTCGTTATTGGATCGAAGTACGTCATAGTATGATGATGTTTTTTGTGTTAACCGTATTGTTTGTTGCTTTACTCGATACGTTTAGTCCGTATGATGGGTCTGCCTCTATTATACGAATTATGATTATTGGTTTACTTCTCGTAGGGTTTGTTACACTGCTTCGTTTAATGAGTGAAGCAGGGGTATCTATTCGTTCAAAGCGGTTACTGCGTTTATCGTTGCCTTTACTGCTTTTAGTATTACTTGTTGGGTTATTCGCCAAAAGTGCACCCGTTCATCCACCAGCTTGGCCGGATCCTGTACCTTATTTATTGTCATTAGCGGGTGTGGGTAAAGATGAACAGGGGAAGGGAGTTTCAAAAGCGGGTTATGATCCAGACGACTCTCAACTTGGTGGAGCTTTCGTTCAGGATCATCAACTAGTATTTGAAGCTGCTGTAGAGAAACGTCAATATTGGCGAATTGAAACGAAGGATACATACACTTCAAAAGGTTGGATTCAGAACGAAGAAGAAGAAACAGAAATTTTACGTACCAATGAAAATTTGTGGGGTTCGGAGACTGTCAAGCCGTCATACGCAAGACTGCAGTTTAGCGAAAAATTACCGTTTCTTGTGATGCCATATGGCACGAAGAAACTGCTTTATCCTGAACCATTGTCTATTATGCATGAAATAGCGGCCAATCGTTTATATTTACTGATGGGTGTTCAAGAAGAATTATTACAATACGAAGTGGAATATGTCACACCTGTCTATACACTTTCTGAGTTACGTAGACCTGAAATGTTGGCATTTGAGACTGTTCCTGAAAATCTGAATAGTTACATGCAATTACCCGAAAACTTACCGCAACGTGTCAAAGATTTGGCGCAATCAATTACAGAAAATGAAATCAGTGTATACGATAAAGTGAAAGCGGTAGAACAATATTTTAAAAGAAATGGATTCACTTATGAAACACAGAACGTTGCTGTACCAGATGATACACAAGACTATGTAGATCAGTTTTTATTCGATACGAAAAAAGGATATTGTGATAACTTTTCAACTTCCATGGCGGTCATGCTTCGTTCGGCAGGTATTCCTACTCGTTGGGTAAAAGGGTTTGCTCCGGGAGAATTGTCTTATAAAGCTTCCGGGAAAAGTGTGTATCGAGTAACGAATGATGAAGCGCATTCATGGGTTGAAGCCTATATACCTGAGTTTGGCTGGATACCCTTCGAACCGACAATTGGTTTTACGCATCCAACCGATATTAGGATGGATGTTAAAGAGCCTGCTGAACAAGAACAAATAGTTAAACAACCAGAAAAACCAAAAGCGGACAAAGACCAGTCAGTGCAAAAGAGCAGTTCATCACTCCAACTAGTTCAAAAAATAAAGGAAAGCGTGATATGGTTCTTTACTCAATGGTGGGTGTATGGTGCATTCATGTTAGTACTTGCAGTGGGTATGATTCTGATATATCGCCGCCGAAAGTATTGGCTTCCTAAATGGGCTGTGCGCAAACTACGTAAACAAGCGGATGGCTGGCAAAAGTTTGAACAGCAGTACAATCAACTGTTACGACAACTTCATCGTGCAGGTATACCGAAAGAAGCTGGCATGACACTCTCACACTATGCGAAGATCGTAGACGAAAAATATGGAAGCGATCGTATGCGTTTGTTGACGCGATCTTATGAGGAAGGAATCTACGGCAACGATCGACACTCACATGAATGGCACAAGTTGAATAAAGTGTGGGAAGATTTAATTATTAATACTATTTGTTGATTTTTTTATGAAATATGAGTAAAATAAATAGCGAATCAATGCTTGATATGGCCTCGACATATCTTGCACTAACGAACGTCAGCCATCATTGTATAGAATGATTTGTATACTTTGGTGAAAGGGGCGCGTAGAAAGTTGACTTTCTAACGCGTCTTTTGTAGTTGAGGCATGAATCGGCACTATTATATTGGAAGAGGTGGATCAGTTGTCAAATGCTCCTTTGCTAGTCGAACAAGAAAAAATGGTGGTACTCGATTACGGTAGTACGTATAATCAGCTCTTCACGCGAACAATCCGTGAATTTGGTGTATACAGTGAATTACATGCGCATACTACGACTGTTGAAGAAATTAAGAAGATGAATCCAGTAGGTATCGTACTATCCGGTGGAACCGCATCTTTCGAAGATGTTACAGCGTATGATATCGACCCAGAGATTTTCAATTTAGGAATTCCGGTATTGGGAATCAGCTATGGAACGCAATTAATCGTGAATCATTTAGGAGGCGCGATTGAAAAGATTGAAGATAATGTCGGAAAAACGGAAGAGATTACTATAGATCACACTTCTTCTATGTTTGCTGGTCAAACAGAAAAACAAAATGTCTTTGTCTCACACAGTGCGAACATTACGCAACTGCCTGAAGGATTCAAAGCGACAGCGAAAGATTCTGCTGGAAACATCGCAGCTATTTCAAATGACGAGCAACAAGTCTATGCAATTCAATTTCATCCAGAAGTACATCATTCAGAGTACGGCAAAGCATTTTTGCGCCACTTCATTTTTGAAGTTTGTAAAGCAAAAGGTGACTGGACGATGGATCGTTTCATAGAAATTGAAGTAGAAAAGATCCGCTCGACTGTTGGTGACCGTAAAGTGCTATGTGCATTAAGTGGTGGTGTTGACTCTTCAGTAGTAGCTGCTCTAATCGATCGTGCAATTGGCGATCAGTTAACATGTATTTTTGTTGATCACGGCTTGCTTCGTAAAGGAGAGGTCGAAAGTGTAGTAAAAACATTTAGCGAACAGTTTAGCATGAACTTTATTAAAGTAGATGCACGTAAACGGTTTTTGGACAAGCTGGCGGGTGTAACAGACCCCGAGCAAAAACGTAAAATCATCGGTAATGAATTCATCTATGTATTCGATGAAGAGTCTGCTAAATTAGATGGCATCAAGTTCTTAGCGCAAGGTACTATTTACGCAGACATTATTGAAAGTGGAACTGCTACGTCCGCAACTATTAAATCTCACCATAACGTTGGCGGATTACCGGAAGATATGGATTTCGAATTGATCGAGCCTCTTCGCGCACTATTTAAAGACGAAGTTCGTGCAGTAGGTGCGGAACTTGGCTTGCCTGAGGAAATTGTTAATCGTCAACCGTTCCCAGGCCCTGGTCTTGGTGTACGGGTACTCGGTGAAATTACGGAAGATAAACTGGAAATTGTCCGTGATGCAGATTGGATTTTACGTGATGAAATTGCTAAAGCAGGACTCGATCGCGCGATTTGGCAGTATTTCGCCGTTTTACCGAATATCCGCAGTGTAGGTGTCCGTAATGAAGCTCGTTCGTATGATTATGCTATTGGAATTAGAGCAGTTCATTCCGTAGATGGTATGACAGCTGATTGGGCACGCATACCTTGGGACGTTCTGGAGAAAATCAGCACACGCATTACAACTGAAGTCGACCAAGTCAATCGCGTCGTTTATGATATCACTGCGAAGCCACCTGGCACGATCGAGTGGGAATAAGTTCTCAGCAATGAATGGTGAGGATTTTCGAGTGAATTCTTCATTTTCTCCTGATAAGAGATAGAATGTTGCGGTGTTTTAGTGAGTACAGTTAAATATGATCGTATAACGCTAGGAATAAGGCCTGGAAGTCTCTACCGAAACACCGTAAATGTTTCGACTACGATCCGTGTATATAGAAGACAATCTTCTATTGGATTGACTAGAGGCATACGAATTTTATTCGTATGCCTCTTTTTATATATTGAGAGTAAGGAAGGTCATCATGAAAAAATACTTTGAGTTTGAAAAGCTAGGTACCAATTATCGTCGTGAAATAATCGGTGGAATCACTACATTTTTAGCAATGGCTTATATTTTGGCTGTCAATCCGATCATGTTATCGTTGGATGTTATTCCGGATTTACCTGATTCTATGAGAATGGATAAGGGAGCAGTTTTCGTTGCTACGGCACTTGCCGCTGCGGTTGGTACATTATTTATGGGACTAATCGCCAAGTATCCAATTGGTTTAGCACCTGGAATGGGGTTAAATGCATTTTTCGCATTTACAGTAGTACTTACTTACGGCATTCCTTGGCAAACCGGTTTAACAGGTGTGCTATTTTCAGGATTAATATTTATCGTTCTTTCATTAACTGGACTACGTGAATTAATTATAAATGCTATTCCGGCACAACTCAAATTTGCAGTAGGCGCAGGGATTGGATTATTCATTACATTTCTTGGATTGCAAAATGCGCAAATTATTGTAGGAGATGAAAATACCTTAGTTGGTTTAGGTGATCTAACCGCAGGCCCTACATTGTTGACGATATTCGGATTAGTAATAACTGTTATTATGATGGTTCGTAAAATTAAAGGTGCAATTTTTTATGGAATGATTATGACTACTATTTTGGGGATGGCGGTAAGTCTAATTGACATACCACACAAAGTAGTAGACAAAATCCCACCTGTCACACCGACGTTTGGCGCTGCATTTGACGCGATCTTTAATGATCCCGCTTCATTAATGACAACTCAATTTCTTGTGATCGTTATTACTTTCTTATTTGTCGACTTTTTCGATACAGCAGGTACATTAGTAGCTGTTGCAACACAGGCAGGGCTTATGAAAGACAACAAACTTCCGCGTGCGGGCAAAGCGTTACTTGCAGATTCGTTAGCCACTGTAACGGGAGCGGTAATGGGGACGTCAACTACGACTTCTTACATTGAGTCTACAGCAGGAGTTGCCGCAGGTGCTAAAACAGGCTTTGCTTCTATAGTAACAGCACTATTATTTTTACTGGCATTATTTTTCTCTCCACTGCTTCTTGTCATTACACCAGCAGTCACTGCACCGGCTTTGATCATTGTAGGGGTGTTGATGGTCTCAACGTTAGGAAATATTGAATGGACTCGCTTTGAAATCGCAGTTCCGGCTTTCTTTACGATCATTGCTATGCCGCTGACGTATAGTATTGCAACAGGAATCGCAATCGGTTTCGTGTTTTATCCTATTACGATGTTGTTTAGCGGGCGACGGAAAGAAATTCATCCGATCATGTATGGTTTGTTTATCATATTCATTTTGTACTTTATCTTTATTGAATAGCCAATGAAAAGGACTCTCGCAGAATGTCAGTAACGTCTGATTTTTGTGAGTGTCTTTTTTTATAGTAACAAAAAGCTTCTCACTTAAACCACTCTATAAATAGTTCACTGGTTTCTATAAAAACTTTATCAAAAGTCTCTTTTTAATATCAGATGCTCATTATAAAAATTTATTTTAAAAAAGATGTTTAAAGTTGTTGACATTATAAATCGCTTTTGGTATATTTAATAAGCAGTCGAGACAAGCACTGCAATGAACCTTGAAAACTGAACAGCAAAACGTTAACGAAATACAAGTTTGTGCATGACACAAACAAATTGAGTATCTTAAATGATGCCAGCAAATGAAATTCGAGCTAATCGATTGTTCATTCTACTGGTGGTCGAGAGATTGTGGAGTGCTAGGAAACGATCGAGCGAAAGAGGGCGCGTACGACTGTACGTAACCGACTGAGCAAGTGAAGTTGACGACGCAATCCGCGGTCTATCGACCGCCGGTCTTATGGAGAGTTTGATCCTGGCTCAGGACGAACGCTGGCGGCATGCCTAATACATGCAAGTCGAGCGAAAGTGTAGAAGCTTGCTTCTATACTTTAGCGGCGGACGGGTGAGTAACACGTGGGCAACCTACCTTACAGATGGGGATAACTCCGGGAAACCGGGGCTAATACCGAATAATCCATTTTCTCGCATGAGTGAATGTTGAAAGACGGCTTCGGCTGTCACTGTTAGATGGGCCCGCGGCGCATTAGCTAGTTGGTGGGGTAACGGCTCACCAAGGCCACGATGCGTAGCCGACCTGAGAGGGTGATCGGCCACACTGGGACTGAGACACGGCCCAGACTCCTACGGGAGGCAGCAGTAGGGAATCTTCCACAATGGACGAAAGTCTGATGGAGCAATGCCGCGTGAGTGAAGAAGGTTTTCGGATCGTAAAGCTCTGTTGTAAGGGAAGAACACGTACAGGAGTAACTGCCTGTACCTTGACGGTACCTTACCAGAAAGCCACGGCTAACTACGTGCCAGCAGCCGCGGTAATACGTAGGTGGCAAGCGTTGTCCGGAATTATTGGGCGTAAAGCGCGCGCAGGCGGTCCTTTAAGTCTGATGTGAAAGCCCACGGCTCAACCGTGGAGGGTCATTGGAAACTGGAGGACTTGAGTACAGAAGAGGAAAGCGGAATTCCACGTGTAGCGGTGAAATGCGTAGAGATGTGGAGGAACACCAGTGGCGAAGGCGGCTTTCTGGTCTGTAACTGACGCTGAGGCGCGAAAGCGTGGGGAGCAAACAGGATTAGATACCCTGGTAGTCCACGCCGTAAACGATGAGTGCTAAGTGTTAGGGGGTTTCCGCCCCTTAGTGCTGCAGCTAACGCATTAAGCACTCCGCCTGGGGAGTACGGCCGCAAGGCTGAAACTCAAAGGAATTGACGGGGACCCGCACAAGCGGTGGAGCATGTGGTTTAATTCGAAGCAACGCGAAGAACCTTACCAGGTCTTGACATCCCAGTGACCGTCATGGAGACATGATTTTCCCTTCGGGGACACTGGTGACAGGTGGTGCATGGTTGTCGTCAGCTCGTGTCGTGAGATGTTGGGTTAAGTCCCGCAACGAGCGCAACCCTTAATGTTAGTTGCCATCATTTAGTTGGGCACTCTAATGTGACTGCCGGTGACAAACCGGAGGAAGGTGGGGATGACGTCAAATCATCATGCCCCTTATGACCTGGGCTACACACGTGCTACAATGGACGGTACAGAGGGTTGCCAACCCGCGAGGGGGAGCTAATCCCAGAAAACCGTTCCCAGTTCGGATTGCAGGCTGCAACTCGCCTGCATGAAGCCGGAATCGCTAGTAATCGTGGATCAGCATGCCACGGTGAATACGTTCCCGGGTCTTGTACACACCGCCCGTCACACCACGAGAGTTTGTAACACCCGAAGTCGGTGGGGTAACCCTTACGGGAGCCAGCCGCCGAAGGTGGGACAGATGATTGGGGTGAAGTCGTAACAAGGTAGCCGTATCGGAAGGTGCGGCTGGATCACCTCCTTTCTAAGGATTATGTTCTACAGCTTTCGGGCGTAGACATTCGGAAGATAGATCGTTGATCTATCACGTTAACGTTTTGCGTTCAGTTTTGAAGGCTCATTTTTTGAGTGTTCAAAGCTTTTTTTCTTTACACTTGTTCATTGAAAACTGGATAAAACGACATTGAAAGTAATCAAGTAATTAATCGAATGAAGCAATTCATTCATCTACTTTTTAACCTTCTGATTCCTATCGCTAGGATGACGTTGGACCTTTTATAGGTTAAGTTAGAAAGGGCGCATGGCGGATGCCTTGGCACTAGAAGCCGATGAAGGACGGCACTAACACCGATATGCTTCGGGGAGCTGTAAGTAAGCGTTGATCCGAAGATTTCCGAATGGGGAAACCCACTGTCCATAATGGGACAGTACTTGTACGTGAATACATAGCGTGCAAGTGGCAGACCCGGAGAACTGAAACATCTAAGTACCCGGAGGAAGAGAAAGAAACATCGATTCCCTTAGTAGCGGCGAGCGAAACGGGAAGAGCCCAAACCAAGAAGCTTGCTTCTTGGGGTTGTAGGACACTCTATACGGAGTTACAAAGGAATGCGTTAGACGAAGCGACCTGGAAAGGTCCGCCAGAGTGGGTAAAAGCCCCGTAGTCGAAAGCACATTCCCTCCAGAGTGGATCCTGAGTACGGCGGAACACGTGAAATTCCGTCGGAATCCGGGAGGACCATCTCCCAAGGCTAAATACTCTCTAGTGACCGATAGTGAACCAGTACCGTGAGGGAAAGGTGAAAAGCACCCCGGAAGGGGAGTGAAATAGATCCTGAAACCATGCGCTTACAAATTGTCAGAGCCCGTTAATGGGTGATGGCGTGCCTTTTGTAGAATGAACCGGCGAGTTACGATTCCATGCAAGGTTAAGCTGAGAAAGCGGAGCCGCAGCGAAAGCGAGTCTGAATAGGGCGAATGAGTATGGGGTCGTAGACCCGAAACCAGGTGATCTACCCATGTCCAGGGTGAAGGTCAGGTAACACTGACTGGAGGCCCGAACCCACGTATGTTGAAAAATGCGGGGATGAGGTGTGGGTAGCGGTGAAATTCCAATCGAACCTGGAGATAGCTGGTTCTCTCCGAAATAGCTTTAGGGCTAGCCTCAAACGAAAGAATCTCGGAGGTAGAGCACTGTTTGGACGAGGGGCCCATCCCGGGTTACCGAATTCAGACAAACTCCGAATGCCGATGATTTATGTTTGGGAGTCAGACAGTGGGTGATAAGATCCATTGTCGAGAGGGAAACAGCCCAGACCACCAGCTAAGGTCCCCAAGTATCTGTTAAGTGGAAAAGGATGTGGCGTTGCCCAGACAACCAGGATGTTGGCTCAGAAGCAGCCATCATTTAAAGAGTGCGTAATAGCTCACTGGTCGAGTGGCGCTGCGCCGAAAATGTACCGGGGCTAAACAGATCACCGAAGCTGTGGATTGACGCAAGTCAATGGTAGGAGAGCGTTCCAAGGGCGTTGAAGCTGGACCGGAAGGACTGGTGGAGCGCTTGGAAGTGAGAATGCCGGTATGAGTAGCGAAAGAAGGGTGAGAATCCCTTCCACCGAATGCCCAAGGTTTCCTGAGGAAGGCTCGTCCGCTCAGGGTTAGTCAGGACCTAAGTCGAGGCCGATAGGCGTAGACGATGGACAACAGGTTGATATTCCTGTACCACCTCCCCGCCGTTTGAGTAATGGGGGGACGCAGTAGGATAGGGTGAGCACACAGTTGGTTGTGTGTCTAAGCAGTGAGGCGGAAAACGAGGAAAATCCCGTTTTCATCTAACGCTGGGCTGTGATGGCGAGGAGAATTGTCTCCAGAGTCCCTGATTTCACACTGCCAAGAAAAGCCTCTAGCGAGGCGGGAGGTGCCTGTACCGCAAACCGACACAGGTAGGCGAGGAGAGAATCCTAAGGTGATCGAGAGAACTCTCGTTAAGGAACTCGGCAAAATGACCCCGTAACTTCGGGAGAAGGGGTGCTCTGGTAGGGTGAATAGCCCGAGAGAGCCGCAGTGAATAGGCCCAGGCGACTGTTTAGCAAAAACACAGGTCTCTGCAAAACCGTAAGGTGACGTATAGGGGCTGACGCCTGCCCGGTGCTGGAAGGTTAAGAGGAGGGGTTAGCGCAAGCGAAGCTCTGAATTGAAGCCCCAGTAAACGGCGGCCGTAACTATAACGGTCCTAAGGTAGCGAAATTCCTTGTCGGGTAAGTTCCGACCCGCACGAAAGGCGTAACGATCTGGGCACTGTCTCAACGAGAGACTCGGTGAAATTATAATATGCGTGAAGATGCGCATTACCCGCGACAGGACGGAAAGACCCCGTGGAGCTTTACTGTAGCCTGATATTGAATTCCGGTGCAGCCTGTACAGGATAGGTAGGAGCCTTTGATTCCGGAGCGCCAGCTTCGGAGGAGGCATTGGTGGGATACTACCCTGGCTGTATTGGACTTCTAACCCATGCCCGTGATCCGGGCAGGAGACAGTGTCAGGTGGACAGTTTGACTGGGGCGGTCGCCTCCTAAAGAGTAACGGAGGCGCCCAAAGGTTCCCTCAGAATGGTTGGACATCATTCGTAGAGTGCAAAGGCATAAGGGAGCTTGACTGCGAGACCTACAAGTCGAGCAGGGTCGAAAGACGGGCTTAGTGATCCGGTGGTTCCGCATGGAAGGGCCATCGCTCAACGGATAAAAGCTACCCCGGGGATAACAGGCTTATCTCCCCCAAGAGTCCACATCGACGGGGAGGTTTGGCACCTCGATGTCGGCTCGTCGCATCCTGGGGCTGTAGTCGGTCCCAAGGGTTGGGCTGTTCGCCCATTAAAGCGGCACGCGAGCTGGGTTCAGAACGTCGTGAGACAGTTCGGTCCCTATCCGTCGCGGGCGCAGGAAATTTGAGGAGAGCTGTCCTTAGTACGAGAGGACCGGGATGGACATACCGCTGGTGTACCAGTTGTCTTGCCAAAGGCATCGCTGGGTAGCTATGTATGGACGGGATAAATGCTGAAAGCATCTAAGCATGAAGCCCCCTTCAAGATGAGATTTCCCATTACGCAAGTAAGTAAGATCCCTCAAAGAAGATGAGGTGGATAGGTCTGGGGTGGAAGCACGGCGACGTGTGTAGCTGACAGATACTAATCGATCGAGGACTTAACCTATTATTGAAAAGCGGAAGCAGCCGTTTAGATGCGGCAGGCATAAGGCGAAGATGTGCAGTGGTGCTCTTTACCACGAAACAGCTTTGACTTATGGCCCGAGCATCTGGCCGCTGAAGCTGGACAAAATGAAAAGCTAAATCGACCGTCTAGATGCGACAGGCATAAGACGGATTGGCGAAGCGACGGTTTTTGTCGCGCAGCCAAGCTGACTTATGACCCGAGCATCTGGTCGATTTAGCTGGACAACACGAAAAGTGGAATTACTTGAACTACCCAATGTCTTTTATTCAGTTTTGAGTGAACAACTCAACAGTCTAGTAACGATAGCGAAGAGGTCACACCCGTTCCCATACCGAACACGGAAGTTAAGCTCTTCAGCGCCGATGGTAGTTGGAGGTTTCCTCCTGTGAGAGTAGGACGTTGCTGGGCACGAAGCCATTCCTTATGGAGATCCATGGGGAGTGGCTTTTTTGTGTTTTCACTTACATTGTTTCATTTAGCAGATAGATCTGTTTTATTAATACTAATAAAGCGATTGTGACCATTGAACGAATCTGTATCAATCGTATAACAAATTTTGTTTATTTCTAATAGGTACGATAAAATAGAAGCGGGGTACACAGATGTATAAAACGTAGCAATTGATTATAGAGCAAAAGACTTTCCTTGAGTTTTTGAGATAGGCGCGATACGATGAACTGTATTGTTGGGAGGAATTAATATATGGGAATGGTTCTACTTATATTTGTAATAAATATAGTGTATGTATCCTTTTCTACGTTACGTTTAATACTAACGTTGAAGGGATATCGATACATAGCCGCTTTTGTGAGTATGATCGAAATAGTCGTGTATGTTATTGGATTAGGGTTAGTGCTAGATAACTTGGAGGAAATTCAAAACTTAATCGCATATGCGTTAGGTTTCGGTTCTGGTGTGGTCGTTGGAACAAAAATTGAAGAAAGACTTGCGCTAGGGTATATAACGGTCAATGTAATTACTGCGGATATTAATAAAGAGATGACTGCTGAACTTCGACGTTTAGGATATGGAGTGACCGACTGGGCTGCCAATGGATTAAGTGGTAGCCGCTCGACTATGCAAATCCTTACACCTCGGAAATACGAGTTGCAATTGTATAAAACTATAACAGAAATTGATCCAAAAGCTTTCATTATATCGTATGAACCTAAATCTATTCATGGCGGTTTTTGGGTCAAGAGTGTGAAAAAAGGGAAGTTGTTTAAATGAGTAAAAAGAAAATATGGTTTGATCGCCAAGAGAACGAAACGTTGGAAGATTGCTTTGAACGTATTCAGCGTTTAGGCTACACAGTTGTTGCCAGAAGAGAAAAGCCGTTGTTTGAACAAGTAGGTGAAGATTATATTCCTGTGAAACAACTTACGCAGTTTCAAGCAATCAAAAATAGCTAATCGCTTTGTTGTCAATAGAAAATAATGAGGTTTTTGATAATATGGCAACTTAAAGACGAATGATTAGAAAAGAATTAGAATATAATGTTCGGCTTTAAGTTGACGAATTATAGTTTAATTGATATTATAATAAGAGTAAATGAGTTCCCCGTATATGCTGTAGAATTGGCTACAGCGTTTCTACCAAGACACCGTAAATGTCTACACTATGTGGGAAAGCAATTTTTCTTGGATTATTATGATAAGTAACTAATTACTTGTTTGATAAAGGGTCCTTGAAAGTTCTGCTTTTTGTGCATGTGAAAAGTGGAGTTTTCAAGGACCTTTTTATTTTTTACACAATTAATGTTTGGCATAAGGAGCGGATTTGATTTGGAACCGAAAATTGGTGTCATTATGGGTAGTAAGAGCGACTGGGAAACGATGAAGCATGCATGCGACATATTGGATGAATTAGACGTTCCTTACGAGAAGAAAGTAGTTTCGGCTCACCGCACACCTGATTTCATGTTTGAATATGCAGAGCAGGCCCAAGCCAATGGATTGCACGTGATTATAGCGGGAGCAGGCGGAGCTGCCCACCTTCCAGGGATGGTTGCGGCAAAAACGCTAGTTCCTGTTATTGGTGTTCCTGTACAATCTAAGGCGTTGAGCGGAATGGATTCTTTATTATCGATCGTTCAAATGCCTGGAGGAGTACCGGTAGCAACAGTATCTATCGGTAAAGCAGGTGCTACAAATGCGGGGTTATTGGCAGCGCAAATGCTGAGTGTACAAGATGAGAAGTTGCGCAACAGACTTCAACAAAGACGTGACGAGATGAAGCAACTCGCGTTGGAAAGCAGTGGTGAGCTACAATGAAGACAATACTACCTGGACAGACAATTGGCATAATCGGTGGCGGACAGTTAGGACGAATGATGGGAGTGGCAGCGAAAGAAGCTGGATTCCGTATCGCGGTGTTAGATCCTACAACTGATTCTCCATGTGGGCAAATAGCGGATATTGAAATTGTCGCTCCTTATAATGATGAACATGCACTGGAAGAGTTAAGTAAAGTCAGTGATGTCATTACATTTGAATTTGAAAATATTGATTATGAAGGTTTAAAGCGGTTAACAGAGAAAGCTTACGTGCCACAAGGTGCAGAGTTAGTGCGTATTACGCAAAACCGTATTAATGAAAAAGCTGAAATTCAAAAATCAGGCGCACCAGTTGCACCATACATAGCGGCTGATACGTTTGATGAATTGGTGCAGAAAATAGATCAAATAGGCTTTCCTTGCATCGTAAAAACTGCTTTTGGCGGATATGATGGAAAAGGACAAGTAAAGCTTGATTCAAAAGAACAACTTGAAGAAGCGAGCGGTCTATTTACGCATTCTTCTTGTATTGCAGAAGCATTCGTACCTTTTGAAAAAGAAATCTCAGTTATTATTCAAAGAAATCTTGCGGGAGAGTCGTACTGTTTACCTATTGCAGAAAATATACACAAGCATCATATACTCCATGAGTCTATCGTGCCTGCGCGTGTCGATTCAAACGTTTTACAACAGGCGGAGAAAGCTGCTGAAAAAATTGCTAGTCATTTGGAGTTAGTAGGAACATTAGCTGTTGAAATGTTCGTACTGACAGACGGTAAAATTGTCATTAATGAATTAGCACCTCGTCCACATAACTCAGGCCATTACTCAATCGAAGCATGTAATATTTCACAGTTTCATCAACATATCCGCGCAGTTTGCGGTTGGCCGTTGCGCAAGCCGAAATTATGGGCACCTTCTATTATGGTGAATGTACTCGGAGAACATGTCGAGCCGCTTACAGAGCGAATTGCAAATTATCCAGATTGGTCCATTCATCTATACGGTAAAGCAGAAGCTAAAGAAAAACGTAAAATGGGCCATGTGACGATTATGACCGAAAGCCTAGAAGACACATTACAGGAAATTGAACAATCAGATATTTGGAAAGACTAATAGAATCTGCAAATGAATTGAAAAATTATGATATCCACTTTGGGAGGAACCTAAAATGACGAAAGTAACTATTTATGTAACACTACGTGAAAGTGTTGTAGACCCACAAGGAATCGCAACAACAGAAGCACTTCAGAAAATGGGATATGAAGAAGTAAAAAGTGTACGTGTTGGTAAATTAATCGAGCTAGAAATGGATGGTTCTGAACAAGCGATTGAAACGCGTGTAAATGAAATGTGTAACGACCTATTAATTAATAAAGTAATTGAAGATTATACATTTGAAGTTGGGGAGGTTGCGAGCAAATGAAGTTCGCCGTTCTAGTATTCCCAGGTCTTACTTGTGATCTTGATATGTTCCATGCAATTGAAGATACAGTGAAACAAGAAGTTGAATACGTTTGGCATACAGAAGCAGATCAATTGGATCAATTCGATGCAGTGCTGCTACCTACTGGCACTTCGTATGGTAACTACTTACGCCCAGGCGCATTAGCTAAAAGTTCACCTGCATTCAAGCAACTTCAAACGTTTGCTGATTCAGGAAAGATTGTTCTTGGAGTAGGGAATGGATTTCACATCTTAGTAGAAGCGGGTATTCTTCCAGGTGCATTTTTACGTAATAATAGTTTGAAATTCCGTTCGGCAGTAGAAACAGTTACAGTCGTTAACAACAACACAGCCTTTACAACGGGCTATTCACAAGGCCAAGCAATTAAACTTCCAGTGGCGAGTGATTTTGGTAATTATTATGCAGATGACCAGACAGTAGAAAAGTTGAAGACAAACAATCAAATCGTATTCACATATGCGAATGAAAATAAAGATGGTAGTACGCAAGCCATCGCAGGTATTACGAATGAAAAAGGAAATGTGCTCGGTATGATGCCACTTCCGGAACGTGCAGTAGAAGAACTAATCGGTGGTACAGATGGAACGCCTTTATTCCATTCAATTTTGAACAATTGGGGTGAACAGCATGTCAACTAATCACGAACCTACAGCGGAGCAAATTAAAGAAAATAAATTGTATTTACAAATGGGTATGACAGATTGGGAGTATGAACGTGCAGTAGAGAAATTAGGTCGCATTCCGAACTATACGGAAACAGGTCTGTTTTCTGCTATGTGGTCTGAGCATTGTTCATATAAGAGCTCTAAATCTGTTCTACGTAAGTTTCCGACTGAAGGCGCCCGTGTATTGCAAGGACCTGGTGAAGGTGCAGGTATTGTAGATATCGGTGATAATCAGGCAGCTGTGTTCAAGATGGAATCTCATAACTCCCCATCTGCCATCGAACCTTTCATTGGCGCGGCAACAGGTGCAGGTGGAATTATTCGTGACGTATTTTCAATGGGAGCACGTCCAGTAGCATTAGTTAACTCGCTTCGTTTTGGTGACTTAACAGATCCACGTGATAAGTTCTTGTTTGAAGAAGCAGTTGCAGGGATCGCGAGTTATGGTAATACGATGGGCATTCCGACAGTAGCAGGTGAAGTGCAATTCGATCAGTGCTATTCTAAGCGTCCGCTAGTCAATGCAATGGCGGTAGGTTTGTTAAATCATGAAGACATCCAAAAAGGTGTAGCGGCAGGTGTGGGCAATACAATCATCTATGCAGGTGCTACTACTGGCCGTGACGGAATTCATGGTGCGACGATGTCATCATCTGAATTGGCAATGGACGAAGAAGCAGAACTTCCTGTTATGCAAGCTGGCGATCCATTCATTGAGAAGTTATTGATGGAAGCTTGTTTGGAGTTAGTAAAATCGGATGCATTAATTGGAATACAAGATATGGGTGCAGCGGGTCTAACGTCATCAGCAGCAGAAATGGCTTCGAAAGCTGGCTATGGTGTGGAAATGAACTTGGATCTTGTGCCACAACGTGAAAAGAATATGACGGCATATGAAATGATGTTGTCGGAATCTCAAGAGCGTATGTTGATTGTTGTCAAAAAGGGCCGCGAAGAAGAAGTCATTGCCTTATTTACGAAATACGGTATTCAAGCAGCAGCGATCGGTCACGTAACAGATGATAAGATGCTTCGTCTGCTTTTCAAAGGGGAAGTAGCAGCTGAAGTGTCTGCCGATCTATTGGCTGAAGATGCGCCTAGCTACCAAAAAGAATCAAAAGAACCTGCATCGTTTGCAGAAAACCAAGCGATTGAAAATAAGGAACCACACGTAACTGATTTAAAAGCTACATTGCTTGATCTGTTACAACGTCCTACTATTGCTTCTAAGGAATGGGTATACAATCAGTTCGATACAGGAGCTAGAACGAGTACGGTTGTTGCGCCGGGTGCGTCTGCTGGTGTAGTTCGCGTAAGAGGTACAAATAAAGGAATTGCGATGACAGCAGACTGTAACTCACGTTTTATTTATCTTGACCCTGAAACGGGCGGGAAAATTGCAGTAGCAGAAGCGGCACGTAACCTTGTATGTTCAGGTGCAGAGCCTATTGCACTTACTGACTGCTTGAACTTCGGTAGCCCGGATAAGCCAGAAGTGTTCTGGCAACTTGAGAAATCTGCGGATGGAATTTCTGAAGCGTGTCGTAAACTGAATGCACCAGTCATTGGAGGAAATGTTTCACTGTCAAATGAAGTAAACGGTGTATCCATTTATCCAACACCAACAATTGGTCTTGTAGGAATCGTGCATGATTTGAAGCAAGTCACAACACCTGGATTCAAACAAGCAGGAGACGCAATTTACGTAATTGGTCAAACGGCAACAGAATTTGGTGGCAGTGAACTTCAGCAAATGACAGAAGGGAAAATCTTCGGACAAGTACCGGCAATCGATTTAGACGTGGAAGCAAAACGTCAAGAACAATTATTAACAGCAATTCAACAAGGCCTAGTACAATCTGCGGATGACTTATCTGAAGGTGGATTCGCGGTAGCACTTTGTGAAAAAGCATTTGGTGCTAACGGTTTAGGTGCAACAGTTTCAGTAGAAGGTTCAGCTATTACAGCTTTATTCAGTGAGACTCAATCACGTTTCCTAGTAACGGTAAAAGCAGATCAAGTAGCAGCGTTTGAAAAATGTGTAGATGACGCAGTGAAAATCGGAACAGTGACAGATGACGGTCAGTTAGTCATCAAAAGTGCAGAAGGAACTGTCCTAGTAGAAGGGACGGTAGAACAATTCCACGCTGCTTGGAAAGGAGCTATTCCATGCTTGCTGAACTCAGAGGACTGAACGAAGAGTGCGGCGTATTTGGTATTTGGGGGCATGAGGATGCGGCACAAATAAGCTATTACGCACTGCATGCTTTGCAACACCGAGGACAAGAAGGAGCTGGCATCGTCGTCAAAGGCGATGCAGGTCTTCAAGCGGTGAAAGGTGAAGGGCTAGTCAATGAAGTATTTTCAGGTGACAACTTAAGTAAGTTAGTAGGTAATGGCGCCATCGGGCAGGTCCGGTATACAACGGAACAAGGACGTGGTATTGAAAACGTACAGCCGCTCGTATTTCGCTCTACTACCGGGAGTCTAGCCATTGCGCATAACGGCAACTTAATTAACGCAACAGATTTAAAAGAGCACTTAGAGCGTCAAGGGAGTATTTTCCAAACGACATCCGATACAGAAGTGTTAGCGCATTTAATCAAACGTAGCAGCGGTTCATTAAATCAGCGAGACAAAGTAAAGAAAGCGTTAAGTATTTTAAAAGGTGCATTCGCATTCGTCTTAATGACAGATGAAGGTTTAATGGTTGCACAAGATCCAAATGGCATGCGCCCGCTTTCTTTAGGAAAATTAGGAGAGGCATGGGTTGTTGCGTCGGAGACATGTGCATTCGATATTATTGGTGCAGAACATGTTCGTTCAGTTGAACCTGGTGAGTTATTAATTATTAATAATAAAGGCCTGACATCTGAACGGTTTGCTCCGGCAGCAGACTCTGCTATGTGTTCGATGGAGTACGTATATTTTTCTCGTCCCGATTCTGATATTGATGGGATTAATATTCATGCAGCCCGCAAACGATGTGGAAAACAACTTGCTCGCGAAGTGCAAATTAGTGCTGATGTTGTGACAGGTGTTCCGGATTCCAGTATTTCTGCTGCTATCGGATTTTCTGAACAAAGTGGTATTCCATACGAATTAGGATTGATTAAAAATCGTTACGTTGGCAGAACATTCATTCAACCGTCTCAGGCATTACGTGAAAAAGGCGTGAAGATGAAGTTATCTCCAGTCCATCAAGTGGTTCACGGAAAACGAGTCGTTATGGTTGATGATTCTATAGTTCGTGGAACAACGTCTAAACGTATTGTCGCTATGCTGCGGGAAGCAGGGGCAAAGGAAATACACGTAGTCATTGCTTCACCGCCGTTAATCGCACCTTGTTATTATGGCGTAGACATTAGTTCCGATTCGGAGCTGATTGCAACTGGTCGTACGTTAGAAGAAATGTGTGAAGAAATCGGTGCTGATTCACTTCACTTCCTATCTATTGATGGAATGTTGGAATCAAACGGCCGGTCGTCTGAAATGAAAAATTGTGGTCAATGTTTAGCTTGTTTTACAGGTGACTATCCAACTGAGATTTATTCGGATACAGCAATGCCGCACGTAAAAGAAATCGTACGATAGGAGGCCTTTCCATGTCGAAGGCGTATGAAAAAGCAGGAGTCAATATTGAGGCGGGCTACGAATCAGTAGAACGCATGAAATCCCACGTAGCAAGAACTACTCGTAAAGGAGTGGCAGGCGCATTTGGTGGGTTTGGCGGAATGTTTGATCTTTCTGCTCTTGAATATAAAGAACCCGTTCTAATTTCTGGAACAGACGGTGTAGGTACGAAGTTGAAACTGGCATTCATGGCAGATCGTCATGATACGATCGGTATCGACTGTGTTGCTATGTGTGTCAATGATATTGTAGCGCAAGGGGCAGAACCATTATATTTCCTTGACTATGTCGCACTAGGAAAAGCAGTTCCTGAAAAAGTAGAGGCAATTGTTAAAGGAGTAGCGGACGGTTGTGTACAATCGGGAGCTGCTTTGATTGGTGGAGAAACAGCAGAAATGCCTGGTCTCTATGAAGAAGATGAATACGACTTGGCAGGATTTGCGGTAGGTGCATGCGAGAAAAGCAAATTAGTTACTGGCGAGAACGTAACAGAAGGCGATGTTCTTGTAGGAATCGCATCAAGCGGTATTCATTCGAATGGTTATTCACTTGTGCGTCATATCGTCTTTGAACAACTTGGCGCACATATTGACAGTACAATTGAAGGTTATGAACAATTAGGCACAGTAGGAGAAGCTTTACTTACACCGACGAAAATCTATGCGAAGCCCGTATTGGAAATGCATCAGCAACTAGACGTGCATTCGATGGGACATATTACGGGCGGCGGATTCTTTGAAAATTTACCGCGTATGTTTTCTGAAGGGTTTGGAGTCGAAATAGACTTAGGGGCATGGCCGATTTTGCCTGTCTTCCAAATGTTAAAGGAAAAAGGCGAATTAACTGACCGCGATCTGTATAGTGTCTTTAACATGGGGATAGGCTTCGTCATTGCGCTACCAGAAGCTGAAGCAGCAAAAGCTATCGCTATTGCAGAAGCGCATAGCGAGAAAGCATATATCATTGGACGTGTAACAAACGAAGAAGGCGTCAAGTTTAACGGCGAACATGACGGTACGTTAGTGTAATGGCGAAAAAAGTAAGAATGGCTGTTTTTGCGTCTGGAAGCGGCAGTAATTTTGCAGCATTGGAAGCAGCATGCCGAGCGGGAGATTTGTCAGCTGAAATTGCCTTGCTCGTAACGGATCAACCGGATGCATATGTAACTGAACGGGCACAGCAAGCCGGAATACCGGTTGCAGCGTTTCGTCCGCGTGAATTCGATACGAAGTCGGCGTACGAACAAGCTGTATTAAAAGCATTGCAGGAAGCACAAGTAGAATGGTTACTATTAGCGGGTTATATGCGCTTAATCGGTCCGGATCTACTGCAGGCCTACCCTGAAAAGATTATTAATATTCATCCATCACTGTTGCCTTCATTTCCGGGTAAAGATGCAATCGGTCAAGCCGTTGCTGCAGGTGTGAAAGTGACGGGTGTGACGGTACATCTAGTGGACGAAGGAATGGATACGGGTCCCATTCTCGCACAGCAAGCGGTAGATGTAATTGACGGGGATGTAGAGAAGACAGCTACGGCAATTCATGAAGTAGAACATGGTTTATATGTAAGGACTTTACAAGATGTATTGAAAAAATGATTAGCCTGTTGTCATAACAGGCTTTTTTTATAAATTGGAGGAATTTTCTTGAAGAAGCGTGCATTGCTAAGTGTATCAGATAAAAGCGGCGTATTGGAATTTGCAAAAGAACTCGAACAACTAGGTTATGAATTATTGTCTACAGGCGGCACAATGAAGCATTTACAAGACAATGGAGTAGCTGTTACGGCAGTCGATGAAATAACAGGTTTCCCTGAAATTATGGAAGGCCGCGTAAAAACATTAAACCCGATGATCCACGGTGGATTATTAGCAAAGCAGGACGATGCAGGGCACCAAGCGCAAATGAAAGAGCATGGCATACAACCAATTGATGTAGTGTGTGTAAACTTGTATCCATTTAAAGAAACAATCTCAAAGCCTGACGTCACAACTGAAGATGCAATTGAGAATATCGATATCGGTGGACCTGCCATGTTACGTGCTTCTGCAAAAAATCATGCGTACGTTACCGTAATTGTAGATGCAGCAGACTATGAAACTGTTTTAAAGGAACTAAAAGCGGATAGTAAAACAACACTCGAAACACGCCGTCGTCTTGCAGCTAAAGTGTTCCGTCATACAGCAGCTTATGATGCGTTGATCGCTGGCTATTTGACTGATCTTACAGATGAGCAATTCCCTGAACAAGTAACGTATACATACGAGTTGAAGCAACCTTTGCGTTACGGAGAAAACCCACATCAACAAGCAGCGTTTTACAGTCGTCCGATGGGGTCTGATTTCTCAATCGCTTATGCAGAGCAACTTCATGGAAAAGAACTTTCATACAATAATATTCAAGATGCTAATGCGGCGATTCAAATCGTTAAAGAATTTACTGAGCCTGCTGCAGTTGCAGTGAAGCACATGAATCCTTGTGGTGTAGGCACAGGTCAGACAATTGCAGAAGCGTTCCAAAAAGCATACGAAGCAGATTCAACGTCTATTTTTGGCGGAATTATCGCGTTGAACAAAGAAGTCGACCAAAAGACAGCTACAAAGCTAGCAGACATTTTCCTTGAGATCGTCATTGCCCCTTCATTTACAGCAGAAGCAATCGAAACATTAACAAAGAAGAAGAATATCCGTCTACTAACGATTTCGTTTGAACAGAAGAAAAAAGATCAGTGGAATACAGTGTCAGTCGAAGGTGGATTGCTGATGCAACAACCAGATGCATATGGCTTTGCAGATGCAGAAATTACAGTAGCAACAGACCGCGAACCAACAGAAGCAGAATGGAATGCGATGAAGCTAGGTTGGGCTGTTGTGAAACATGTGAAGTCTAATGCGATCGTCGTTACGGATGAGCATATGACTATTGGAGTCGGTGCGGGTCAAATGAATCGTGTAGGCGCTGCGAACATTGCGTTAACTCAAGCAGGAGAGCGTGCAAAGGGTGCCGCACTTGCATCGGATGCATTCTTCCCAATGGACGATACAGTGGAAGCAGCCGCAAAAGCAGGTATTACAGCTATTATTCAACCGGGTGGTTCTGTGAAAGATGCAGACTCTATTAAAAAAGCGAATGACTATGGAATTACGATGGTCTTCACTGGCGTACGTCATTTCAAACACTAAGATGCAGGGGGTACACAGAAAATGAAAGTTCTTGTAATTGGTAGTGGTGGTCGTGAACATGCAATTGCTAAACAGTTTAACGAATCGCCTTCTGTAACAAATGTTTTTGTTGCACCAGGTAATGACGGAATGAAGCAAGATGCTACATGTTTACCAATTGACGCTACAGATTTTGAAGCATTGGCGAAATTCGCTATAGAGAATGAAGTCACCTTGACATTTGTCGGTCCAGAGCAACCTTTAGCGGAAGGAATTGCAGACTTCTTCCTGGATAAAGGTCTAACTGTATTCGGACCAACGAAAGCTGCAGCCCGAATCGAAGGCAGTAAATCATTCGCAAAAGAAATTATGGATAAATATAATATTCCTACAGCTTCCTATGGGACGTTTACGGATGCTGAAGAAGCAAAGGCATTCATACGTGAACAAGGAGCACCGATCGTAATAAAAGCAGATGGACTTGCAGCAGGTAAAGGTGTAATTGTTGCGATGGAACTTCAAGAAGCGTTAGATGCGGTAGACGACATGATCGGCAACCAGAAATTTGGAGAATCTTCCTCACGTGTCGTAGTCGAAGAGTTTTTAGATGGAGAAGAATTTTCGTATATGTCATTTGTGCATGATGGACAAATTTACCCTATGGTGATTGCGCAAGATCATAAAAGAGCATATGACGGAGACCGTGGTCCAAACACGGGCGGGATGGGTGCTTACTCTCCGGTGCCGCAAATTTCAGATGAAATCGTTCAGGAAGCTTACGATCGAGTAGTTGTTCCAACGGTCAAAGCAATGGCGGAAGAAGGTATTCCGTTTACAGGTATTTTATACGCGGGTTTAATTTTAACGAAAGAGGGCCCGAAAGTGATTGAATTCAATGCGCGTTTTGGTGATCCCGAAACACAAGTAGTTTTACCGCGTATGGCGTCTGATTTCGGTAAATTTATGGAAGCGTTGATGGCTGGAGAATCATTCGACCTACAGTGGCATGATGACGCAATGTTAGGCGTCGTCATCGCATCGGAAGGATATCCTGGCGAAATTACCAATGGTAAAAATTTGCCGAATCTTGATGGATTAACTGCTATTGGATTGGATGTTTTCCATGCCGGAACACGAATGGAAAATGGCAACTTTGTAGGCAATGGTGGTCGTGTACTTCTCGTTGCGGCGAAAGCCAGTAATTTAAAAGAAGCACAGAAAAAAGTGTATGACGGTCTGGCAACAGAAGAGTGGAATGGTTTCTTCCATCGCAATGATATTGGCTGGAGAACATTTTCTTAATTATTTATAACATCTATTTAAAATCCTCCTGTTTAGTATGAGCAGGGGGATTTTAATTTTTTGCTGGTGCGGAAAAATAGGGTACGTGCTAGGATTCTCCCGAGAGAAACCGGACGCTTTCCTGAGGGCACGCGGCGGACTCGCCAGAAGTGCATTGGCGATTACGCCTGTCACGCTGATCCTCCCAGAGTCGCCGGTTCTTCCGGGAGAATCCTTGAATTTTTGTCGGGAAGTCAGTTGGAGTTCGGCCAGAAATTAGAGTAGGGTAAGTGATTCTTCTATTTTAGCGTAGAAAATGAGTGTACGTGCTAGGATTCTCCCGAGAGAAACCGGACGCTTTCTGGAGGGCGCGCGGCGGACTCGCCAGAAGTGCATTGGCGATTACGCCTGTCACGCTGATCCTCCCAGAGTCGCCGGTTCTTCCGGGAGAATCCTTGAGGTTGTGTCCGTAAGTCAGTTTGTGTTCGTCCAGAAATTAAGTATGGTATGTTCCGCTTCCTGAACAGTGTGGGTGATGCTTTGGATTGCCTGAGTGAATGCATATAGGGTCATTTCTTTTTTCATTCGTTTATTCGAAACAGTTATAGCAGCTGATAATACTTCACCGCTATCTAACTTCAAAAGCTGTCGCATAATATCAGACAAGTCTATTTAGTTGGTCTTTCACCATATACAGAGAACTATTGAACTGTCTTGCCTACACTAAGTACGGCTGAAGCTGGAAGACGATCGACTCCGGGAGGATCAGGACGACAGGTGTAACTCGCAACGCACTTTTGCGGGGTCCACCGGGTCCCCTCCGGAAAGCGTATCGTCTGGAAGCGCAAGCCGCATGACTTTTCAAGTCAGCCTTTCTGTATCTAATAAACGAACATAAAGTACCTGACCAGCCCACGTAGTCTTCACTACATACAAAGAGTGACCAACCTGTCTTGCACACAAAAAGTACGGCTTGGAGCTTACAGACGATCGACTCCGAGAGGTTCAGGGAAAGCCGTTGCGAAGGACGGCTTTTGCGAGTGAGGCGCAGCGAGAAGGAGCACATCTTTGCATTTGACAGGTGTAACTCGCAATGCACTTTTGCGAGGTCCACCGCGCCCCCTCCGGAAAGCGTAACGCCCTCCAGCGCAAGCCGCAAGAATCTTCAAGTCCGCCTCACTTCATCCACTCGTCATCGTATATCACTAGCCAAAGTCACTCGCTTTTAATTAAATGAATTATACATCATACGGTTAATCCACAAACAACATAAGCAAAATTACTATTACTACTCAAATAAATGAGTTCTGTGGATAATTTATGTACAAAGACAGATATCCACAAAGCGAAATCAAATTCTGTGAGTTACAAGTGAATAAATTGTTAGTAAGTTGTTAGTAATGTGAATAATTTGTTTATATTATAATTACCTATTAAACTAATTGTGGAGAAAACGAATGTAACTTGCCTAATGACTAACCAATTGCTATCTTAATATAAAGCATGGATATAAACAGCATAGAGGAATAATCAATTATTTTATTAGGACGGTGACTGGCATGTGGAATGCAGCAGAAATTCAGAATCAATTAGCTATTATTAATGGGCAACAAGCACCTGATATGGTGATTGAAAATGCTACTTACTTGCACTCCGTATTTAAACAATGGATGCAAGGAAATATATGGATTCATGGAGATCGTATCGTGTATGTCGGGGAACGACTACCTGTACAGCTTGAAGGAACGGAGCGAATAGATGCTTCAGGGAAAAAAATCGTGCCGGGTTATATCGAGCCACATGTGCATCCATTTCAACTGTACAACTCCGAAACGTTTGCTGAATATGCGGCACGCCGTGGGACGACTACATTCATAGCAGATAATTTATTTTTATTTGCAAAATTACATCAGAAAACCGCTTTTGCCTTTATTGATCAGTTGAATGAACTACCATTTAGCTTTTACTGGTGGGCTCGTGTTGATTCACAAACTGTGTTAAAAAATGAACAACAGCTCTTCAATCCTGACGATGTTTTGGAGTGGATCAAACGACCTGATGTTTTATTGACAGGGGAGTTAACAGGTTGGCCAAGACTTTTAAGAGGCGATCAAAACATGATGAGCAGTCTCAGTGAATCTAAGAGACTGAATAAGAAGATTGAAGGGCATTTTCCCGGTGCTTCTGAACGGACATTAGCAAGAATGAAGTTGCTTGGAGTAGATGGCGACCACGAGGCGATGACTGTTGACGAAGTAGGAATTCGTTTACAACAAGGATATGCTGTGACACTACGCCATTCTTCCATTCGTCCTGATTTACCGACGTTACTGGCGGGGATAGTGAAGAAAGAGTGGGATGTGTTCGATCATCTCATGATGACAACGGACGGCTCAAGTCCATCCTTCTATCAGGCGGGAGTTATTGATCAATGCATACAAATCGCCCTAGACGCGGGAGTAAAACCTATCGACGCCTATCAAATGGCTTCTTATAACGTAGCGAGGTACTATGACATGACTGACTCGCATAGTGTGATTGCGACGGGACGTTTTGCGACATTGAACTTTTTGGAAGATGAACGAAATCCGGTACCGACAGATGTGTTATCAAAAGGTCGCTGGGTAGTAAAAGAAGGACAGCCGGTACAGAAATTTGAAACCGTAGACTGGTCGAAGATTCCGCCGTTAAAATTGCCATTTGAACTGAAGGACGAAGATTTTACATTTCCTTCAACCTTAGGCATTCAAATGGTCAATGACGTCATTACAAAAACGTATGAAACGACAATCGATTTGACGCATCCTGTAATTACTGCGAGCGATGAATGTTTCTTAGTATTACTTGATAGACAAGGAAAGTGGCGAGTGAACACCGTATTAAAAGGGTTTGCTGATGAGTTGCAAGGATTTGCATCTTCCTATTCAAACACTGGAGATGTATTATTAATTGGACAGGATTGGCAAGAGATGAAAAGAGCCTTCGATGAAGTAAAGAGAATCGGCGGTGGTATGGTCATTGCTGAGAATGGAAAGATTGTTGAAACATTACCTTTAGCTATCGGTGGCGGTTTATCAGATCAGCCAATGGAAATGATCATGAAGCAAGAGTTAACGATGAAGCGAGCACTGAAACAACGTGGATATCGTCACGGAGATATGGTTTTCACATTGTTGTTTTTACAATCTGTTCATTTACCGCATGTTCGTATTACGCCAGTAGGTTTGTTTCAAGTCCTGAAAAATGAATGTTTACTTCCTAACACAGAAAGGTAGGAACTGTTTTGAAATGGAATAAACGAAAATTGCTTTTAACCGCATGTATTGGACTGTTATGTATAAGTGGTTGTTCTCGCTCCAAAGAGCAAACTGAAGAAACACCATCGCAAAATTTGCTGGCACCATTTACAGGGGAGCAAGTAACTGAAGTGCTGGACAATCGTCCGGTCGTTGTAACGATGAACAATCATCCGTTAGCAAGACCGCAGTCTGGTCTCGCTGAAGCAGACCAAGTGTACGAATTTCTGGCAGAAGGGAATGTTACGCGGTTCGCGGCTGTATTCCAAAGTGAGATGCCCGATCAGATTGGACCAGTTCGCAGCGCACGTGATTATTTTGTTCATTTTGCAGAAGGAATGGATGCTTTTTTTATAGCACATGGATACAGTCCAGATGCCAAAAAGTTATTAGATGATCGAGTAGTAGATCATGTCAATGGCATGCAATATGATGGAAGTTTGTTTGAACGTTCATCCGATCGTAAAGCACCACATAATTCATATATTTCTAAGCAGCATATAGAAGAAGCATTTGAAAAGACGAATGCCGTCAAAAAGATTATTAAGACACCGCCCTTTTCTTTCCTAAAACCCGAAGAAAGTGATAAAATAGGAGATATAGCTTCAACCGTGACGGTAGCATATAGTTCCGATCCGAAGTTTGTCAGTACGTACCGGTACGATGAAGAAATGAATCGATATTATCGCTCCGTTAATAGTATAGATACAGTAGATAAGTTGAATGAACGACGAGTGGAGTTATCGAATGTACTAGTGATGGAGATGAATCATCAAATAATTGATCAACAGGGAAGATTAGCGATTGATCTTCAGTCTGGCGGTAAAGCTATACTATTCCATGAAGGCATTACGAGGGAAATTGAATGGGAAAATAGAGATGGATTTTTACTCCCAGTCGAGCAAGACTTGCCAGTATCGTTAACTGTCGGGCAAACTTGGATTCATATCGTTCCTAGCCTTTCTTCCACTGTCACGTATATTCCGTAAAATCGACAAAGAGAGGGCGAGAATATGCAAATAGATAAAATACGCGGTGAACAAATAGATCAATTATTCAAAGCTATTTTAGAACTACAGGATTTAGAAGAATGTTACCAGTTTTTTGACGATGTATGCACAATGAGTGAAGTTCAATCACTTGCACAGCGGTTAGACGTCGCGCATAAACTACGTCTGAAAAAGACATATGACAATATCCAGCAAGAAACAGGTGCAAGTACAGCTACTATTTCTCGTGTTCGTCGCTGTGTAGACTACGGTTCAGGCGGTTACAACCTAATGTTGGATCGGCTCTATCCTGAACTTGATAAACACCAACCGAAGAAATAAATAACCCCAACCGGCCGGGTAGTCATCCCTACCGGTTTTTGTGTTGTTATGCAGTATGATAATGATAAACTATAATAAAAAGAAGGTGCGCATAAGAATGGACTATAAAACATGGCGGCATGCATTTAAAATTGATCCAGCGAAAGAGTTATCTGATGAAGAGGTAGAGCGTATTGCTGAATCAGGCACAGACGGAGTGATCGTCGGTGGTTCCGATGGGGTGACGATAGAAAATGTACTTGATTTACTGGCGCGTTTTCGCCGATATTCAGTACCTCTAGCATTAGAAGTATCTACAGTGGAATCTGTGACACCTGGTTATGACTATTACTTCATTCCGACAGTACTCAATACATCAGATGCAAAATGGGTAAATGGTCTGCACCATGAAGCACTGCGTGAATACGGTCATATGATGAACTTTGATGAAATTATTACAGAAGGATACTGCATTGTAAATCCCGAATGCAAGGCGGCTAAATTAACCGGTGTAAAGCAAGTTCCGGATGAAGAAGATGTACAAGCGTATGCGCGCATGGCGGAACATCTTTTTTCTCTTCCTATATTTTATTTAGAATACAGTGGACAGTATGGTGATCCTAAAATGGTACAAACTGCTAAAGAACTATTGCACAATACCCGGTTATTTTATGGTGGTGGTATCCGTACAAAAGAGCAGGCTATAGAAATGGCTACTATTGCGGATACTGTAATTGTCGGGAATATTGTCTATGAAGATATGAAAGCAGCTCTTGCTACTGTAGCTGCTGTGAAATCAGTTCCTTTGTCTGTGTAAATAGTATACAATTAGAACGAATGTTCCTAAAAAGGCGGTACACATATGAATAAACTATCAGAGGATTTATTGAAAGGCATGAACCCTGAACAAGCGAGAGCAGTCAAAACAACAGAAGGACCTCTTCTCATTATGGCAGGCGCTGGTTCTGGAAAAACACGGGTATTAACTCATCGCATTGCTTATTTAGTAGTGGAAAAACAAGTATACCCATCAAATATTTTAGCTATCACATTTACGAATAAAGCAGCACGTGAGATGCGGGAAAGAATAGATGGACTACTTGGTGCTGGATCTGGTGAAAGAATGTGGGTATCGACATTCCATTCGATGTGTGTGCGAATATTACGTAGAAATGTAGACCGCATTGGTTTGTCAAAAAACTTCACGATTTTAGATAGTGCAGATCAGCTAACAGCGATTAAACGAGTACTAAAAGAACTGAATTTAGATCCGAAGCAATACGATCCACGGGCGATGCTTGGTGCGATTAGCAACGCGAAGAACGAATGTATCGATGCGAGCGAGTTTCGTAAAAATTGCAGTCCGCAAAATCCGTATGAGCAAACAGTCGCAACTATTTACGAACGCTACACGAAAAAATTGCGTCAAAATCAATCAATGGATTTTGATGATTTAATCATGATGACACTCGTACTATTCGAACGAGTACCGGATGTACTAGAGTATTATCAAAATAAGTTCCAATATATACACGTAGACGAATACCAAGATACAAACAATGCGCAGTATCGTCTAGTGAAAATGTTGGCATCGAAATTCCGTAATATTTGTGTAGTAGGGGATTCGGATCAGTCGATCTATAGATGGCGCGGAGCTGATATCGGCAATATTTTATCATTTGAAAAAGATTACAAAGAAGCGAATGTTATTTTATTGGAGCAAAATTATCGCTCAACTAAAAGAATTTTACAAGCGGCCAATGAAGTAATAGATAATAATAAAAGCAGATACGATAAAAAACTGCGGACGGATAACCCCGAAGGTGATTTAATCTCCATCTATAGAGCGAAAGATGAAAAAGATGAATCACAATTTGTCGTGCAACAAATTATCGAGTTAAAGCTATCACAAGGTTTAACACTAGACCAATTTGCGATACTGTATCGTACCAATGCGCAATCTCGTGTAATTGAAGAATATTTATTGAAGTCTAATTTGGATTATACAATTGTCGGCGGCACGAAGTTCTATGATCGTAAAGAGATTAAAGACTTGCTAGCTTATTTGCGTCTCATTGCGAATAACGATGATGATTTGGCGTTCTCTAGAATTATTAACGAACCAAAACGTAGCATCGGGGCGACCTCATTTGAACGCATGGCTGTATTCGCACTAGAAAATGATCGTTCAATTTTTGATTCACTTCAAGAAGTAGATTTTATGGGGTTACCGGCGCGAGCAGCCAATGAAGCGTATAAGTTCCGCGAGATGATTGAAGGATTTACAAAAATGCAGGAATACTTGTCTGTGACGGAATTGGTAAAGGAAGTTATTGAAAAGTCGGGCTACCGTGACATGCTGGAAAAAGAGAAGTCGATTGAAGCGGAAAGCCGTTTGGAAAACATCGAAGAATTCCTGTCAGTTACCGAAGCGTTTGAAAAGCGGGCAAAAGAAGAGGAAAGTGAAAATACGCTTGTCGCGTTTCTTACTGATCTCGCGTTAGTTGCAGATATCGACACATTGGATAAAGAAGAGAACTCTTCTGCCGAAAAGATCGTCTTAATGACGATGCATGCTGCGAAAGGTCTTGAATTTCCGGTCGTCTTCGTCATCGGAATGGAGGAGAATATCTTCCCGCATATCCGTGCGATTGCAGATGATGAAGAGATGGAAGAGGAAAGACGGTTAGCTTATGTCGCGATTACTCGCGCAGAACAGCGGCTGTATTTGACATGTGCGGGTTACCGGATGCTATTCGGTAAATCGAATTTCAATCAACCATCCCGTTTCCTCAATGAAATATCAGAAGAGTTAACAGATACATTGGCGAAAGATAATGGAATGACAGTGCCGTTTGATCGTGCACCTACTAAACCGAGAGTCCGTCCAGCAGTGAAACGTCCCGTCTACAATGAGAGTGGCGGTGAAAAGTTGCAGTGGAAACCAGGCGATAAAGCGGCTCATAAAAAGTGGGGCGTTGGCACGGTTGTCAGTGTCAAAAGTGAGGCGGATGATTTAGAACTTGATATTGCGTTTCCAAACCCAGTCGGCATTAAGCGCCTGTTGGCAAAATTTGCACCAATTGAAAAACAATAAAGCATTTCCCTAAGGAGTGTGGAGAACGGATGGATGACGTCCAAGAACTAGAAAAACGAGTAGCAGAGTTGAATAAGATCCTGCATGATTATGGACATGCTTATTATGATTTAGATGCTCCAAAGGTTCCGGATTCGGAGTATGATGAAAAGATGCAGGAGTTACTTGCGATTGAAGCAAAATATCCTGATTTGATCATGCCTGACTCACCGACGCAGCGAGTGGGGGGCAAAGCACTCGAAGTATTTAGCAAAGTCGTACATCGACATCCGATGCTCAGCTTGGCCAATGCATTTAGTGAAGCAGATTTGCGAGACTTTGACCGACGTGTGAAAGAAGCGGCAGGTGAAGTACTGTATGTCTGTGAGTTGAAAATAGATGGTCTTGCAGTTTCATTGCAATATGAAGACGGACGCTTCGTTCAAGGGGCGACTCGCGGAGACGGCACAGTAGGGGAAGATATTACTGCGAATATAAAAACGATTCGCTCAGTTCCTATTCAGTTAAAAGAATCACTGACGATTGAAGTGCGCGGAGAAGCGTATATGCCGAAGCAATCATTCGCCAAGTTGAATGCAGATCGTGATGAAGCGGGTGAAGTGCCATTTGCTAATCCGCGAAACGCGGCAGCAGGTTCATTGCGCCAACTAGATCCGCAAATTGCAGCCAGTCGTAATTTAGCTACGTTCATTTATGCAGTCGGTGGAGATGCAGAAGTGTATGGTTTGGACAGTCATTCCGAGGCGCTCGATAAAATGGCTGCTATTGGACTGACGACAAACACAGAACGTAAACGTTGTACGACGATTGAAGAAGTGCTGGAATATGTAGCATATTGGACAGAAAATCGTCAGTCACTCGATTATGAAATTGATGGAATCGTCATTAAAGTAGATAATTTTGAATCACAGGAACAGCTTGGCTACACTGCAAAAAGTCCACGTTGGGCAATCGCTTATAAGTTTCCCGCTGAAGAAGTGCGCACCAAATTACTCGATATTGAACTAAGTGTCGGACGTACAGGTGTAGTGACTCCTACCGCTATTCTTGAACCAGTACTCGTGGCGGGTACAACAGTCGGACGCGCTTCGCTGCACAATGAAGACCTCATTACTGAAAAAGATATTCGCATCGGGGATACGGTTGTTTTACGAAAAGCGGGTGATATTATTCCGGAAATCGTCATGGCCGTAACAGATGAACGGACAGGAGATGAACAGCCGTTCCATATGCCGGAAACTTGTCCTGTATGTAGTGCAGAGTTATTGCGGATTGAAGGAGAAGTAGCATTACGTTGCGTAAACCCGAAATGTCCCGCACAGATGAAGGAAGCACTCATTCATTTTGTATCTAGGAAAGCGATGAATATTGAAGGGATTGGCGAAAAGCTAGTAGAGCAATTGTACAGAGCCGCTCTCGTACAAGACGTTTCAGACCTTTATATACTGACGAAAGAACAGCTTTGTAGCCTTGAACGAATTGGAGAAAAATCAGCTACAAATATTTTGACGGCCATTGAACAGTCGAAAGAAAATTCTTTGGAAAAGTTATTATTTGGACTTGGGATTCGTCACGTCGGTGAAAAGGTTGCTAGTATATTGGCGCAAGAGTTCCGTACGCTCGATGCATTGGAAAAGGCTGAAAAAGAGCAACTGGTCACCATTTTTGAAATTGGGGAAATTGTTGCCGATGCCGTCACAGCGTATTTTGACACAGAAGAAGTACATGACGTGATGAATAAATTACGATCATATGGTGTGAATACGACGTACAAAGGTGTGACACGTGAAGAATTGCCAACGACTGGTCCGTTCGTTGGTAAAACTATTGTATTGACGGGCAAACTTACTGGGTTGACACGCGGAGAGGCAAAAGAAAAAATCGAAGCACTCGGTGGAACAGTCAGCGGAAGTGTCAGTAAAAAAACAGACTTAGTCATAGCAGGGGAAGATGCAGGTTCCAAACTAGCAAAAGCCCGAGAGTTGAAAATTGAAATTTGGGATGAACAAGCGATGCTTGAGGCCCTTGGAGTGGATATGAATGAAAACAATGAATAAATGGTTTTTGCCGGGCCTCCTATTAGCATTTCTGCTGTCGGGATGTGTACCGTCGCCTACTGACGATCAAGAAAAAGCACTGCAGGAATCAGAAGAAAATGATCAGGAAATGGTCATCATTCCTGAGGAACAAATTAAAAAAGAATATTACCGGACACCTGTTCCATTCAAAAAAAGTGCCAGCAAAGGGTTAGTTGTCAGTAATTTGAATACGAAATATGATATGGCGGAAGTAGAAGAAGGATTGCTGAGACTTTCTACTCAGTATTTTGACACAGAAAAATACTTCTTCCAAGAAGGTCAGTACATTGATCGGGATACTGCGAAGGAATGGATTTCTAGAAAGTCGAATTATGAAGCAGGTCTGAATCCGGCGATTACAGATGATATGTCACCAGCACAAATCGCTGAACAGGCACCTATTTACTTAGCACATATTGTAGAACAAAATTACTTACAGATGACGGATGATAAAAAAGTGAAATTGGCCGGTATGACGATTGGACTTGCTATGAATTCTGTTTACTATCCTCGTGAAGGCAATGAACGCTCGATAGATGACAAAGTGATCGAAGAAAAAGGGAAACAAATGGCTGATATCATCCTATCTCGTCTGCGCAGTAAGCCTGAACTTGCGGATATTCCGATCGCTATCGGTTTGTTTAAGCAAAACAGCCGTAATGATATCGTGCCGGGCACATATTTTGCCACTTCATTTGCCGGCAAAGGAAAAAATGAATTTACCGGATGGAAAGAAGTGGATGAAACGTATGTATTATTGCCGGCCACTTCATCTACGGGGAACTACCGAGATCTTAATACGACGTTTAAAAAGTTCAAACAAGATATTGATGATTATTTTCCGAGCTTTGTAAACGTGGTCGGCACTGCGTTTTATAAAGATCAGAAGCTGAAGTCGCTGCATGTAGAAATTCCTATTCAGTTTTTCGGAAAAAGTGAACTTATTAGTTTCTCGCAGTATTTAACTTCACTCGTAAAGATCCATTTTGAAGACGTTCCGATCGAAGTGAGTGTCACGTCTGTTAACGGTCCAGAAGTGTTGATTGTGGATGACGGAAGCAGGAATGAGCCGCTCGTTCACGTCTACGGCTATTAACATGGCAGTTATAGGCATTACGAACTTTCCAATGGTCTAAATAGGTGGTATGATGAATTGTACGATTGCAAAATGAGGAGGAACGATGTATGACAACATTTTCAAAAGATGACGTCAAATATTTTGCGGACTTTATCCGTATTGGCGTTTCCGAAGAAGACAAAGAAACTTTCTCTGCGAAAATTGCAGATTTGATTGAAAGCGTCAGTGATTTAAAAGAAGTAGATGTTACAAATGTAGAACCGATGACACATCCTATTGCTATGATCAACGTGTTGCGTGAAGATCAGCCAAAAGACATTTTGGACCGCGAAATCATGCTAGCCAGTGCAGAAGATCAAGAAGACGGCTCTATTAAAGTACCCGATATTCTATAAGATTTTGCTGCTTGAAAAATATTCAGAGCACAATGATAGTAGGAGGAAAAGTGATGACGTTAACTAGTAAAACAGCCACAGAACTTCAAGCCCTGTTACAAAAGGGTGAAGTAACGGTAAAGGAAGTAACGGAACAAACGTTACAAACAATTGAACAAATAGATGAGAAAATCAATGCATTCATTCATGTAGCGACAGATGAAGCGAAAGCACGTGCAGAGCAGTTGGATCAAGTGGAAACAGACGCGCGCGGTCGTTTATTCGGCGTGCCAATCGGTATTAAAGATAATATCGTCACACTGGATATGACAACGACATGTGCGAGTAAAATGCTTGAGAATTTCGTGCCCGTATATAATGCAACAGTGATGAATAAATTAGAAGCTGCTGGAGCAGTGAACGTAGGTAAATTAAATATGGATGAGTTCGCGATGGGCTCAACTACTGAAACGTCTTATTTCGGTAACACGTTAAATCCATGGAATACAGACTATGTGCCAGGCGGCTCTTCAGGTGGATCTGCAGCAGCGGTTGCGGCAGGTGAAGTTCCATTGTCATTAGGTTCAGATACAGGTGGATCGGTTCGACAGCCGGCTGCTTTTTGTGGAGTTGTCGGGATGAAGCCTACATACGGTCGTGTATCACGTTTTGGTTTAACGGCATTTGCTTCTTCACTCGACCAAATTGGTACATTATCACGTACAGTAGAAGACAACGCATTATTATTGAGCGTAATTTCTGGAGAAGATGAAAATGACAGTTCATCGTCTGCTAAGTCCGTACCAGATTTCACAAAAGCGTTAACTGGAGATATTAAAGGATTGAAAGTAGCGGTTCCATCTTCTTATTTGGGCGAAGGTGTAGATGCGGATGTAGCGGCAACAGTTAAAGAAGCAATACGTGTATTGGAATCACTGGGCGCTGTATGTGAAGAAGTGGAATTACCACATATTCAATACGCACCTTCAACGTATTACGTACTATCTTCATCAGAAGCACAGTCGAACTACTCTCGCTTTGACGGGTTGCGTTACGGCTATCATACAGAGAATGCAGAAAACTTGGAGCAGGCGTATTTCCGTACACGTCAAGAAGGCTTTGGTGAAGAAGTGAAGAAGCGCTTGATTTTTGGAACGTATGCAATGAGTGCAGATCATCACGAAGATCTTTACGTACGTGCACAAAAAGTCCGTACATTAATCGCACAAGACTTCAATGAAGTATTTGAAACATACGATGTAGTCATTGGACCAACTGCTGCAACTACAGCATTTAAGTTAGGTGAAACAGGTGGCGACCAACTCGTTCATTACGCGAATGACGTATTAGCAGTGCCAGCAAACTTAACTGGGCGTCCTGCGCTTTCTGTGCCATGTGGTTTCGTCAATGAACTACCAGTGGGCATGCAAATCATGGGTAAACATTTTGATGAAGAAACGCTATATAAAGTAGCTCATGCGTATGAGCAAGCTACTGATTTCCATAAACGCACTCCATCGATTCAGGAGGGGAACTAATCATGAACTTCGAAACTATTGTTGGTCTTGAAATCCACGTAGAACTTAAAACAGATACAAAAATCATGTCTCCTGCACCGGCTCATTTCGGTGCCGAGCCAAACAAAAATATTCACGTAACAGACATCGCTTATCCAGGTGTCTTACCTACGCTAAATAAAAAAGCAATCGAGTTCGGTATGAAGGCATCCATGGCGTTAAACTGTGATGTAGCACCTGTTATGAACTTCGACCGTAAACATTACTTTTATCCGGACAATCCAAAGGCATACCAAATCTCACAGGATAAGCGTCCTGTAGGTTCGAATGGTTGGATTGAGATTGAAGTAGATGGTAAGAAAAAGAAAATTCGTATTGAACGCGTACATTTAGAAGAAGATGCTGGAAAGTTAACTCACTCCGATAACGGCTATTCATTAGTAGACTTAAACCGTCAAGGGACACCGTTAATTGAAATTGTTACAGAAGCAGATGTACGTTCTCCTGAAGAGGCCTACGCGTTCTTGGAAAAATTGAAAGCAATCATCCAATATACGGGCGTATCTGATGTCCGCATGGAAGAAGGTTCTCTACGTTGTGATGCGAATATTTCATTGCGTCCTTTCGGTCAAGAACAATTCGGCACAAAGACAGAATTGAAAAACTTAAACTCTTTTAACTTTATCCGTCGTGGAATTGAAAACGAAGTGGCACGTCAAGAGAAAATCTTGCTTTCGGGTGGAACGATTCAACAAGAAACACGTCGTTACGATGAAGCGACTGGAGAAACGGTATTGATGCGTATTAAAGGTAGTGCAAATGATTACCGTTTCATCAATGATCCGGATCTACCAGAAGTGCATATCGACCAAGAGTGGATGGATCGCGTACGCGCAGAAATTCCAGAATTGCCAGATGCACGTAAAGCGCGTTACGTATCCGAAATGGGTCTGCCAGAGTATGACGCACATGTATTAACATTGACGAAAGAAATGTCTGATTTCTTCGATGCGACAGTTAAAGCTGGAGCTGAACCTAAATTAGCTTCTAACTGGTTAATGGGCGACGTCTCTGCCTATTTAAATGCAGAATCCAAAGAATTGCATGATACGCCATTGACAGCTGAAAGTTTGGCGCAGTTAGTTAAGCTCATCACAGATGGTACGATTTCTTCTAAAATCGCGAAGAAAGTATTCGTCGAACTTGTGAAAAAAGGTGGAAACCCTGCAGATATCGTCAAAGAAAAAGGTCTAGTTCAAATTTCGGATGAAGGTACATTGCGTACAATTATTACGGAAATCCTAGATAACAATGAACAGTCGATTGAAGACTTTAAGAACGGTAAAGAACGCGCGGTTGGCTTCTTAGTCGGACAAGTGATGAAAGCGACAAAAGGACAAGCTAACCCACCGCTTGTTAATAAATTATTAATGGAAGAAATTCAAAAGCGATAATAAATAGTTTGATCGAAAAACGTTTCAGGGGAGACAGGACAGTCCAATCCTGGGCGTTTTTTGATTATAATCAATAATGTCGCGCAACGTAGTTACCGGTTATACAACCGCTGAATGAATAACATAAGAAATTTCCATACTAGGTAGGACATCGTTTGATCAGTGGATTCAGACATGAAAGGATCGAGGGGAAAGTGTATGAAACGTGCACGTATCATTTATAATCCAACAGCTGGAAGAGAAGTTTTTCGCAAGCATTTGGCAGAAGTCCTCGAAAAGCTTGAAAACGCAGGCTATGAAACATCTGCGCACGCTACGACATGTGAGGGTGACGCGACTGTTGCAGCGAAGCATGCCGTTGAAAGAGGATTTGACATTGTCATTGCAGCTGGTGGAGACGGGACACTCAATGAAGTAGTAGAAGGTGTTGGGCATTTTGAAAAACGTCCGAAAATTGGATTGATTCCTATAGGAACGACGAATGATTTCGCCCGAGCCCTCCGTATACCGCGAGAGATTAATGAAGCTGTTGACATCATCTGCAAAGGAGAAACAACTCCAGTAGACGTAGGGATGATGAACGACCGGTACTTTATTAATATTGCGGGTGGCGGACGAATGACGGAGTTAACGTATGAAGTGCCTAGCCGATTGAAAACAGTGATTGGACAACTAGCCTATTACTTAAAAGGGATTGAAATGTTGCCTTCTATTCATTCCAGTCATTTGCGTATAGAGTATGATGGAAATGTATTCGATGAAGAAGCGATGATGTTTCTAATCGGTTTGACCAATTCAGTAGGCGGGTTTGAAAAGTTGGCACCTGACTCGAGTATTAACGATGGATACTTTACGTTGCTTATATTGAAAAAATGTAATATAGCGGAGTTCATTCGGGTAGTGACACTAGCTTCAAGGGGAGAGCATTTAGATGATCCTCTAGTCGTGTCTGCCAAGGCGGAAAAAATAGTAGTGACGTCAAAAGATGAAGTATTGCTAAATCTGGACGGGGAGTACGGTGGTGTGTTGCCAGCAACTTTCCAAAACTTGTATCGCCACGTCGAGATGTTCGTTCCGAAACAAAAGTTACGTCTACAAGACCAAGTATAATTAGGCAAAACAAAAGACTATTCCGATCAACGTTTATCGTTCATTGGAATAGTCTTTATTGCGTTTTTTGTAGTGGACTATGTACAGTACATAGCATCAGGTCGATATCAGATGTATTCAATTGCCTCTCCTTGTTTAGCAGCTAGTTTTGGAACATCATGCAACGGCATCCAACGATAGCTGAATAATTGACCTGCGTCTTTCCCTTCACCTTCTACGATATACTCCCATTCGTTTTTCTCTGCACCGATATAAGAAAAATGGAAAATGGTACGTTCATAAATAACGTTTTTATCTTCTGGAAAGAATTTAGATGATTTCACTTTACCTTCTAATACTAATTCGTCTCTAAGGATACCGGACTCTTCTTCGATCTCACGATAGAGTGCATCCAGTAATAACTCATTTCGCTCAATGGTACCACCTGGAACTTGCAGACCTGCTTCAGGCTGATCTTTTTGCTCGTAGACAAGCAATTTCCGATGTCTACCATCACCTTTTGTAATGTATGCGATTACTTTTCTTTTGATCCTTTTCATTTGTATTTCACCTCTCTGTATTTAACCCATTATACTGTATATCCCTTCTGTTGACAAGTTAAACATTTTAACTTTTCATTATACAACAATTTTGTGAACTGTAAACCAAAATATTCGTCTAAACTTCAACAAATAGGTTATAGTAAATGAATTAACGGGAAATAGTAAAGAAAGTCTGTTCGAGGAAGTGATGCTCTATGTATAAAAAGCAGGAAAGGAAGCTTATGTGGCTAGCTTTTGGTGTAGCAGGAATTATGTTGCTTTCTATTATAGGAAGATTATTTTCATAAATTGGAGGTGTTTTCGTTGGATTCGGTATTTTATTCAAGAGTATTAACAGAACTAACGCTATCATTTCATATTATTTATGCGACAATCGGCGTTGGTGTTCCGCTGATGATCATGCTTGCGCAGTGGGTCGGTATTAAGAAGAATGATGAGCACTATATTTTACTTGCGCGACGGTGGGCGAGAGGATTTGTCATTACAGTAGCTGTCGGAGTCGTGACCGGTACCGCCATCGGACTGCAGTTATCTTTGTTGTGGCCGAACTTTATGGAACTCGCAGGAAATGTCATCGCGTTGCCGTTATTTATGGAGACATTTGCGTTTTTCTTTGAAGCGATATTTTTAGGGATTTACTTATATACGTGGGATCGATTTGAAAATCAGAAAAAGCATTTTCTACTACTCATTCCAGTGGCTATTGGTGCGTCATTTTCAGCCGTTTTCATCACGATTGTCAATGCGTTCATGAATGCGCCTCAAGGCTTTAATTTAGTGAACAATGAATTGATCAATGTCAATCCGTTAGTCGCTATGTTTAATCCAGCAATGCCGACTAAAGTAGCTCACGTGCTAGGAACGGCTTATATGACAACAGCCTTTTTACTAGCTGCGATTGCCGCATTCCGTTTGTTGCGCGGATCCGATCATGTATATCATAAAAAAGCATTACTTCTTACGATGAAAGTAGGATTAATCTTCAGCATAAGTGCCGCGCTCGTAGGTGACTTGTCTGGAAAGTACTTAGCAGAATACCAGCCTGAAAAATTGGCAGCTGCGGAATGGCATTTTGAAACAGAAGAAAATGCACCGCTCATGTTATATGGAGTGTTGAAAGACGGTGAAGTAAAATATGCGATCAAAATTCCGTATGCATTGTCCATTTTGGCGCATAATTCACCGACTGCAGAAGTGATCGGATTAGACCAATTCCCAGAAGAAGATATACCGCCACTTTATATCCATTATTTATTTGATATTATGGTGACGATCGGTATGTTATTACTCGGACTATCCGCATTGTTCTTGTTTGGTATGTGGCGGAAATGGAAGTTCGTCGAGTCACGCTTGTTCCGCTGGCTCATTGTGTTGTCAGGACCACTCGTCTTTGTGTCGCTTGAAGCAGGTTGGTGGCTTGCGGAAGTTGGGAGACAGCCGTGGATTTTACGTAATATTATGCGGACCTCTGAAGGAGCGACGACTAGTGGCCACGTAGACACGATGCTCGTACTCTTCGCATTGCTCTATATCGTGCTTGGCATAGGAAGTGTCGTCGTCTTGCGTCGAATGTTTATACGCAATCCAGTGGAACGTGAAATTGCTGATCGAGCACAAGAGAAAGGCGGTGATATCCGATGACAATTGAAATTCTCGGAATCACTGTATTATGGGTATTTCTATTTGGCTATATTTTAGTCGGTGCGATCGATTTTGGTGCAGGATTCTTTAATGCCTATAGTGTGTGGAGAGGGAAAGAACGTGTGCTAACGAATGTCATTCAGCGGTACTTATCTCCTGTATGGGAAGTAACGAATGTCTTTCTCGTCTTCTTCTTCGTCGGGATGATCGGGTTCTTCCCGAAAACAGCATTTTATTATGGAACGACATTGCTCGTACCGGTGAGTTTCGGGATTATTTTGCTGGCGATCCGTGGCTCGTATTATGCATTTGAAACGTACGGTGCACGAGGACATAAAGGCTATTCATTTGCTTATGGAATAGCGGGACTTTTACTACCGGCGTCGCTGTCTATCGTCCTGACCATATCAGAAGGTGGATTCGTAGAGCTGATCGACGGACAGCCAGTGTTAGATTATTGGAAGTTGTTCACAAGTCCGTTGACATGGGCGATCGTTGTCCTCAGTCTTGCTGCTACACTATATATTTCAGCGGCATTTCTTACATGGTACGCAAATAAAGCAGGAGATGTAGAAGCAACTGATCTATTGAGAAAGTACGCGCTCATTTGGGCGTTGCCAACGATCATTACAGCGGCTGGGATTATTGTAGAGTTACGTAGACATAATCCGCTTCACTATGAAAATATTCAGCGTTTCTGGCCACTGTTTTTATTGTCATTCGTGTTGTTTTTAGGGACAGTATTTCTTATTTGGAAACGCCGACAATACGGGCTCGCTTTTGGCTTGCTGGCAGGTCAATTCGTGTTTGCTTTCTTCGGCTACGGAGCTTCCCATTATCCGTATTTACTGTATCCGTACTTAACGATCTACGATAGCTTCACGAATCCCGCGATGGCGATCGCACTAGTTGTCGCTTTCGTATTCGGTCTACTGTTGCTCATCCCGTCGTTGTATTTATTGTTGCGGATGTTCTTGTTCAATAAAGACTACGTCAAAGGGAAAGAAGATCATCATGCGTGAGGAGGATTCATTATGCAGGAATTTCTAATATTTTATGCACCATTTCTCGTCATCATTGCTGGGATTGTTCTTTCATTCTTTGTCGTATTGAATGACGATGTAGTGACGAAAAACGTACGAGAAAAAAGTGAAAAAACAGACGTTTGATACGTCTGTTTTTTTCTTTGCCTAGCATGGTACACTAGGTATATCTGTTAGATGAAGATGGAGGAATAACTATGAGTTTTGCAGTAAATAAAAATGACAAATTACAAGTTTGTATAGAAGATGTAACACATGACGGCGCGGGCGTTGCGAAAGTCGATGGCTACCCTTTGTTCATCCCCGGCACATTACCAGGAGAAACTGTTCATGTCCATGTGCAGAAAACATTGAAAAACTATGGCTTTGCTAAATTGATAGATATCGTAGAACCATCCAATGCACGCGTGACACCCCCTTGCCACGTATTTCCGACATGTGGCGGCTGTCAAATGCAACATTTATCATACGAAGCGCAACTGCTTCAAAAAAGAAAATCCGTACGCAATGTGATCGATCGCATCGCAAAATTGCCGCACGTTCCTGTCCATGAAGTAAAAGGAATGGACGATCCGTGGCGCTACCGCAATAAATCCCAAATCCCATTTGACACCGTAAATGATCGCGTCATTACCGGATTTTATAAAACACGTACACACCAAATTGTAGACACAGACGTTTGCTTAAACCAAACGACAGAAGCAGATGAAGTGATGACACTGCTAAAATATAAGCTGCAGCAACTAGGTATTGAAACGTACGATGAAAAAACGCATAAAGGAATGCTTCGCCATGTCATTATAAGAAAAGCCCGTCAAACGGATCAAGTCATGGTCGTACTCGTCACACGCCATAAAAAGTTTCCACAAAAACAGGCAGTAGTAGACTTGATTTTGCAACAAGTTCCGAACGTCACGTCCATTATGCAAAATATTAACACAGCCAACACAAATGTCATTATGGGCAACGAAACAGTAACGTTACATGGCTCAGACGTCATCATTGACCGAATTGGCGACACAGAATTCGAAATTTCTGCCCGCTCTTTTTATCAAATCAATCCCGTTCAAACAGAAGTGCTGTATAAGCAGGCACTCGATTACGCAAACCTTACAGGAAATGAAACAGTGATCGACGCCTACTGCGGAATCGGCACAATCTCACTGTTTTTGGCCAAGCAAGCTAAAGAAGTATACGGCGTAGAAATCGTTCCGCAAGCAATTGAAGACGCGAAACGCAATGCACAGTTAAACGGCATTACAAATGCGCATTTTGAAGCAGGCCCAGCAGAAGAAGTTATCCCGAAGTGGTACGCAACCGGTAAACGGTTTGATGTATTAGTCGTCGATCCGCCGCGCAAAGGCTGCGACGAGAAGTTGCTAGAGACGATTTTGAAATACAAGCCAGAGAAAGTCGTTTATGTTTCTTGTAATCCAGGGACACTCGCACGGGATTTGCGGGTGTTGGAGGATGGCGGGTACCGGACGAAGGAAGTGCAACCGGTGGATATGTTTCCGCATAGTAGTCATGTGGAGTGCGTGGCGTTGATAGAGTTAAAATAGCTTGGTGGCAATGGTTTTGTGGATTTTGGATGAAAATTGAAATGTGCTTTATGTTCCCTCGGACTAATGGTTCGAGGGATTTTTTGACCCTCGGGGGTCTACTTTTACGCGGAATTCGGAATCACTACAGTAAACGAAAAAAGTGAATACTGAAGTAAAAGAAACCCACTGGGCTAGCGAATTGTATTTTAATCCAGCTGCTTGGTGAGGTTTTTCTTAAGAGGGGTAATTTAAATATGGTAAGATGAGGCTATAGTTATTCCTAGATATAAAAGAGCCCTCTTGTAAATGAATTTTATTAAAAGAATGGGTAATTAAAATTTAATCATTGCAGAGGGGATCATTATGGTAGATAAGATATCGGATGCTAAACCTTATTACTTTCTAGATAAAGAAATAATGGTTGTTAAACATAGAAGTCTCTTAAATCTAGCAATTGTTAGATACGTAAATTCAATTAAAGAATTCGTAGTTGATATTAATTTTATTGAAACAGAACCAACAGGAGAAAAGTTTATTTCTATAAAAGATATGGCCGGGGAGAGAAACAAATGATTCTTGATTTTTTAGATTCTTCATTGGATGGGGATAGCTGGGAAACTTTATGTATATCTTGTTATAAAATGAGGCATCAAAATGAGCACTTCCAAGAGGTTCCAGCGAAACACAAGGGTGATGGGGGTATTGAAGGATTTACACGTTCTGGAGTCGTAATTCAATGTTATTGCCCAGAAGATATGAATTATTCGAATGATGATTTATATACACATCAACGAACTAAGGTTACCGATGATATAGCAAAATTTATAGATGAAAAAAATGCTATAGTGTTAAAGAGTTTAGGACTCCCTCCCATTAAGGAATGGCATTTTGTTATTCCAGAATATAAAGATAAGAGAATTATTCAGCATATCACAAAAAAAACTGAACTTGTAAGAAAGGCTAGGGAAGGTAAGCCAGAATTCTATGATTATATTTCCGATGATTTTGTAATAATAATTAAAACAGCAGAGGATTTTAGAATTGAATTTACAAGAATCTTAAGAAGTAATTTAATAGATACAAAACTAAGTTTTGCAATTTTGCAAGATGCATCTGCTGATTGGTCCAAGTGTCCAAACGAAAAGGTGGAAAATGTTAAAAGAAAACTTATAGCGATAAACCCAGATTTTAAAACTGATAATGATAATTTGAATTTATTATTAGATATGTATATGTCAGCATATATTTCAGGAATTGAAATTATGGAACGGTTAGGGGAAGGTTTTCCTGATATCAGAAAAGACATTTTGGATTTAGCAAGTCAATATAAAAGGCATGTTGCATCTAGAACACTGTTGAATAGAGATAGATCAATGAATGCCGAACTGTTCAATGAAATATCCAATGATTTTGAAGAGAAACTTAGAGCAGAATTTAAACATATAAATAGTGCCTCCATAATGAATCTAAAAATGGATTTGATTGCAGGATGGCTTGCTGATTGTTCAATGGAATTTAAAGGAGAAATAAAAAATGGGTAATGAAGATTTCATCTTAACAGATTATATCGTTTTCGACTCGAAGCCTGATGCAGTACCCTATCATTACAGGTTGAGCTATAAAATAGCACTTACTTGTTTAATTTTTGGGTTGTCATGTGGTAGAAGTGGCTGTTCACTATCAAAACTACATCTAATTATAGTATCAATGTATTCTGAAAAGGAAAAGGATACCCTGTTGAAATATGTAAATGGAGAAAGTAATCAATACTTAGTATTGAGGTATGATCCCACAATCAATAAAACGGTTGATTTCATGTTAGCTGACAAAATAATGTTTCAACAAGGGAATGGATTGTTTCGGCTAACAGTTTCAGGAAAAAGTTTTCTCGGAAAAATTATGTGTGATGAAAGTCTATTAGTGAAAGAAAAGGAATTTTTAAACAAATTGTCAAATAAGCTTACTGAAAATTTGATAGATAAGTTAAAAAGTACATTATTGGGGTGAAATAGTTGATACGTATAGGGAGAGTAAGAGTTGAAATAATTACGGAGAATAATATAATTGGATTTGATGATACATTTGATCAAAAAATGAATATTATTTGTAGTGAACAGAACACTTCTGGAAAAAGCTCAATCATTTCAAGTATATATTATGGTTTAGGTTTAGAAGAAATCATCGGTGGAAAGGGACATAATGTATTGAGTTCAGCTTTTAAAACCAAGGTTGAATGCGAAGAAGAGATGAATGTTTTAGAATCAAAAGTATTTCTTGAGATATCTAATGGTAGCAAGGATATTACTATTTTAAGGGCAGCTAAAATGAAAAATAGGAATTCTAATTTAATGACTGTCTTTTATTCAAAGATGGATCGAATCCATGATAAAGAAATTAAAAGTGAAGATATGTATGTCCACTCGCAAAATTCAGCTACAAGTAATAAAGGTTTCTTTACATTTTTGGAATCATTTTTAGGATTAAATTTACCCAGTGTTCCAAGTACAGATGATAAGGAAAGAAAGTTGTACTTGCAACTAATTTTTTCTAGTATGTTAATAGAACAAAAGAGAGGTTGGGCTGATCTCTTTTCCGGTATGCCGCATTTTGGAATTCGGGAACCCAAGAAACGAGTAATTGAATACCTATTAGATATGGATACTCTAAAAAATGAAAAGCTAAGGCACAGGTTAAGTATAAAGGAAAATAGTATTGTTGAAAAGTGGAAGCAAATTTTTCAGGAAACAGTTAAAAGCTTGGGGAATATGGACTTAGTGCTTAAGGGGGTAAATGGGAACGTTGAGATTTTAGAAGATCCTAATCACTCCGTTAAGGTTATTTATCAAGATGATGAAAGGGATTTAGAACTTGATGAATATATTGAGTTAAAAAGAAATGAGCTCCAAGACCTAATTAATTTTAAGCCTAAAGATGTTGATAATTTCCATGAATTAAAAAAGGAACTAAGAAAAATAGAAGAAGGTATTATAGAATATGAAGAAAAAATTAAACAATTAAAAATAAGCGCAAATAGTGAAAGAGTAAGCTTGGATAGATTATCAAATAGTTTAAAGTTAATTCAAACAGACGTTATTAACAACCAGGATGCTAAAAAACTACGGAACTTGGGATCAAAAGAGGGCTTTAATTCATTTAAAGATATTTGTCCGACTTGCAATCAACCAATATCTGATACATTGCTAGTGAGTCAAAATATAGCAGATGTAATGAGTGTCGAGGATAACATTAAACATTTAAAGTCTCAGGAAAAACTATTTGAGTTTGCAATAGAACAGAAAAAAACAAATATAAAAAATACTGATGATAAAATAAGTATTTTAGAAAATACAGTATCAAAATTGTACCAACTATCAAGGGTTACTAGAAATGATATTTTTGCCATTGATGGTTCTGTTTCAGAAAGTACTATCTATAAGAAAGTAGAGTTAGATATAGCAATAGAAGAATTAGAAAAAGTAAAAAAAGATATACAGGAGACCCAAGCGGAATTTAAGCAGTTATCAGATGAATGGAAACAATATCTTGCTGATTTAAATCAATTGCCGAAAAACAAATTTACTAGTTTGGACGAAAGAAAAATTAATGCGTTAAGAGATAACTTTGTTTCAAACCTGAAAGTATTCGGCTATAGAAGCTCTTCAGATATTAATAAAGTAATGATATCGAAAGATACTTATATGCCTACAATAGAGAACTTTGATTTGAAATTTGATTCATCAGCGAGTGATCATATTAGAAGGATTTGGGCATTTACAATAGCACTAGTACAGACTTCTAATGAATTGAACGGAAATCATCCAGGTATTCTAATTTTCGACGAACCTGGCCAGCACAGTATAGTAGTAGGGGATATGGAAGCTTTCTTAGATTGCTTAATAAATTTGGCGGCTAAAACTCAAGTGATTGTAGGAATAACAATTAAAGAGACTGATACTCGAGAGTTAATATTTAAGAAGATTGAAGAAGGTTGCAAAGGAATTATAATCCAAGATAGAGCATTTAATGAATTAAATCTATAATCAAATTAATCGAAGAAGCCCGGCTCATCACTTAATAGGTGGTGGGCCTTTTTGTTTGCCTTCGCTCAAGGAGAGAAAGGGGAAACGCCATAATTGTAAGTCCGAATTATAAAAAACGCACCTGTTTAGGCGCGCATGACAAATAGCCGTCTATGACGATTTTTCAAATCGAATAGGCGGCTTATTTTATGGTGTGCTACACGTGGATTGGATTTTCTTTGACCAAGGTAAATACTGATCTAAAATTTCAGGATGTTGATGGATATCCAGATTTGGCAGATCTGTAAGCAATTTCTTTAGATATTCATAGAAGTCGATACCATTACTCTTTGCCGTCTCTGCGAGACTTAAACAAATAGCGTTTGCCCTTGCACCGGCTTCGCTAACGGAATGCATCCAGTTTTTCGACCGATCACATTAGGACGGATGGCATTTTCAGCAGGATTGTTGTCGATTTCGATTCGGCCGTCAGACAGGAATGCTCGTAAACCATCCGCTTTTTTCAGTGTATACTCGGCTGCTGTCGCGATGGCACTTTTACCAAAGAAGGGCGATGCATCTATCCACTGAAAGAATTCATCGACAATCGGCTTTGAGTATTTTCTCCGCATTTTCCGTCGTTTACTCGGGGAGAAGTGTTTAAACTTCCGCTCCAACCGGTATAGTTGATCGCAAAAGTCTACGCCAATTCGGCCATTTTTGCTATCCGCTTTCAACCAATAACGTCGAACATGCGCCCAGCAGTTGGCAAATGTTACGCCTGACAGGTTTTTATAAGCAGAATATCCATCACACACAATGGTTCCCTTATAATCTTGAGTAAAACTTTCTAACTCGGATCGACTACGAGATAACGAACTTTGAAACAGTGTGATGATCGATCCCTGACTCGGCACCGTACGGTACACCCAATTATAGGTGTTGGCTTGACCTGACTTTCCATCGGAACGAAGGATAATCTGAGCATATGTTTCATCGACATGTAGAACGTTTTTTATCATCATCCATTCTTTCAATCGATTATAAACTGGTGACAGCCAATCTTCTGCCACACGAATGACCCAATTCGATAGATTCTTATCATTCGTCTTCAAGCCATGACGAACCCATTCCTTTACCTGACGGTAGAGGGGTAGATATTGCACGAATTTATCATATATCACTTTAGCGAGTACACTTGGACCCGCAAGACTCCGTTGGATTGCCGAATAGGGGGTTTTTCCTCGTTTCATTTGCGTAGGGCGGGATACGTCACGTTTACATTCCTTGCACTCATATGTATGCTCTACATGTTGCACTTTCACCATGCTGGCTGGAATAGATTTCGCTTCTTCACGAGCTACTTTACTTCCGATTTCCATCATTTGATGTTGGCAACACTCACATAATGTATTTTCAGGATGATGATGGATCACCTCTACTGCCACATCATCACGCAAAGAATCGTTTCTCTTTTTCTTCGACTTTTTTCGAACAACAGTATAAGAAATGGTCTGTTGGCTTTGTTCTTCTGTGTGCTCAGGTTCTGTAAAAGAAGAATCATCGTCAAACAACGATCCTTGACCACCGGGTGTCTAGTACTTTGACTTCTCTGTTTTAGAGCCGAATAACATCTTGGTTAAATGTTGCACCTGTTGCGTGAGCAGTTCGATTTGTTTAGACTGCTTTTCGTTCTGCTGATTGGAATGAGCCAATTGCTCTTCTAACAGTTGAATGACTTTCTCTAATTGTTTCTTGTTTGAAGTAGAAGCCTTTGACATCTCATTCACCACTTTCCGTTCGATTCCATTTTTATTAGTATAGCGAGTTCGAATCGAGAAGGAAAGATGAAAATTAAAAAATTCCTTTTGGTGAAGAACGAATAGCTTTTGGCTGTTGAATAGATAATCCCTCTAATAGCCAGCGAAGCTCCTGTTGAGACAGGTTCCGAACTTCTCGTTCGTTTCTTGGCCATTGTAATTTTCCGCTATCTAATCGTTTATATAACATGGCGAAGCCATCTCCATCAAAATACAAGCATTTATACCGATCCTTACTTCTCCCAGCGAATAGAAAAATAGAATCGCTGTAGGGATCCAGTTCAAATGAGTCTTGTATCAGCGTGGCAAGCCCGTCCATTCCTTTGCGCATATCAGTCTTTCCACAAACGATGTAGATGTTTTCAACACTTGTGTAATCCTGCTTCATAGATGCTTCAACTCCTTCAATACCGTTTGGATGATGCGCTCTTCCAGTCCGTTATAAAAGGAAATTTCAGCGGAGCTTGTTTTGATTGTACACCTACCAAAGGTGGTCGTAGTAGCGGTGGGGAATCCATCTTTATGAACAGGTTGGAGTGTGACGGGGACAATTGTTAATTTTTCGCGTGACATGTGAAAAGCACCTCCTAAAATTGATACGATCATCGTACCAAGGAGATACTGGGTTTGAGAATGAGTTGTTTGATTGGGGGCTTACGATTGAAATTGAAAAAGAAGTATAAAATAAATTTGTAATGGGCTCATGTCAAATATGGCATGGGCTTTTGTTTATGTTAAATTGACCGAAGATTCATGTCCATATAGAATAGTGTAAAGGGGAGTGATATCGGATGACGGATATGAAGAAATCGTATGAACGGATTGTTAGTTTTATAGATAATCCAAATGAAAAAACACTCTTATTAAGAGGAGTTGCAGAAAAGGAAAAGCACAGATTAATTTTAAGAGCACTTAATAGAAAGGGTAATTCAAAGGGGGTAATTCATTTATTACATACAACGGCAGATGGAATGAAGAACTTTTTTGATTGGGCGGAATTGTATGATGTAAAAGTCCCCAAGGTTTATGGCGAACCTATGCGGCTTTCAAATTTGACAATTTACTTTAATAACTTAACGACAAAAGGACTTACTTATAAGTATGATAAGTCTGAGTTTGATTTTATGATTATCTGGCCCATTCAAAGTGTTACTGAAAATATAGATGAGATAGAAATGCTAAAACAACTTACTTTACGTCAAAAGAGCAAAAAAATAATATTCTTATCCCTGCATGAACCAAATTATAATCCTGATAAATTCGAAGAGTTTGTTGATAAAGTAATAAGAATTGATTGAGAAAATGGTGATTATTTTGATTGTAAAATTTAAAGAATTATTTCCAGATTATAAATCCTATTCAAACGAAGAGTATTTGATGTCAACTGTTTCCAAAGAACTTTTAAGGGCTATTTCACAAACGTTACCTAGGCGGCTGTACGCGATACGAAAAGCAAAGCCGGGTTTAAATGTAGATGGTACGCTAAAGAATATGTGTGACATAGTTTCATTACATACAAACAGTAGAAACACAAATAATTGGGGATATGATTATTTAACTCGAGATTTTATAAATTTATTTGAAGAATTTGAAGATATACATTTCCATAAGTTCATGGATGCTGTTTTGGAGTTAAGTAATATGGATGAAATTTTTTTAAATGAATTGAACGAGATATTTGAGGATCATGACTTTGGCTACAAATTAACTGGCGATTCAAATAAACCATGGGTTACCGTGAATTCCAACATTTGTTTAGCTACGAATATAACTGATGTAATTATCAGTACAGAACAAATTAGTAGGCAGACTGCTGATCACATTAGACAGGCGCAGAAACAACTTGTTAGAGCTGGGGAACTAAGAGCAAGAAAAGATGCTATTCGAGATTGTTTATCTGCTATGGAATCTTTATTGACACATTTAACAGGAACAATTGATATCGACAACGCAGATAGATTGATGAGAGAAAATCCAGAAAAATGGGGTCAGTCATTTATAGTAAAAGATGGCATCATATTATGGAACATGTTCCATAATAGATATAAAGATATCCGACATGGTAACTTCAATATTAGTGAAATAAGTTATGATGAAGCAATTTATTTTATAGACAAACTACTAGCTTACGTAAAATATATATCTAGCAGGGCTCAAGAAAATAAAACAGAGAATGAAAATCTTCCTTTTTAATACGTTTTATACAAAGTAAGAAAGTTGTTGACCTATTCCCACATACCTACACCGTTAGTCGACATGTTCCCGCAGACGTACTCACCCATAAAAAAGCACTAGACATTAAGCATAGTGGCTCGTTCCATGTGGAGTGTGTGGCTTGGTTGGAGTTAAAATAGGGTGGTGGGTGAAGAAAAAGTATAAGAACGAGGTGCGGTTTTGCGGAAAGAGTTTAACCGTTTGGCAAAAAAGTGAACTAATAAGCAATTCATAAAACTGTTTTAATTCTTATTACACAATTCAAAAACTTTATCTTGATTAAGAAAGCGATCGAAAGTAGTTAAAAATATGAGAACTAGAATTATCAAATAACGGCGTCAAGTAATTGACGCCGTTATTTTGACGTGTTACAATCTTGTAAGGTCCAAAGGTTTATTTTTTTAAGAGGTGAGAGAATGAATTTAGAAGTTTTTAAGGATTGGTTAACTGCCCATACAAACTATTCGAAGGCTACTATCAGTAATACTGTCTCGCGAGTAAAAAGAGCTGATAAAATGTTGCCATGGTTTAACGATAAAGTTTACCAATTTAGATTAGAGCAAGAAGAAACTTATCAACAGTTATCTTGTTCTGTACGATCGCAGATAAAAAAAGCTGTAAAGCTATATTTTGAATATATTGAAAAAACCTCAAAAGAACCTACGCTAAATGAAGAACAGAAAAATGGCGGAAAGGTTTTATCTTTATTTTCTAATATAGGGGTCGCAGAGGCTTATTTTGAGTCGATAGGAGTAGATGTTGTTGTTGCTAATGAGCTTGTTGAAAGGAGAGCAAAATTATATTCGAACATCTACCCTGATACTCATATGATTTGTGGAGATATTACACAGCAAAAAGTTTTCGATGAAATTGTTGAAGAGAGTCTTAATAATAATGTGGATATTGTCATGGCAACACCACCATGCCAGGGGATGAGTACAGTAGGGCGACAAGTAGAAAACGATGAACGAAATAAATTAATATGTCCAGTTGTTGATGTAATTAAGAAGATAAAACCAAGATATGTTTTTTTAGAAAATGTCCCGTTGTTTTTGAGTACGTCTATCGAGATAGGTGGAAAAAAAACACTTATTTCAAATTATCTAAAAAACGAGTTGGAAGCTAATTATAAGATTAATATGTATATTATCGATACAAAAGACTATTCTATTCCACAGACCAGAGAACGAGCAATTATTCTAATGACCCGAATAGGAAATGAAAATAAAGAATGGATACTTCCGGAAAAAGATAGTAAAATTGTCACGATGTATGATGCCATCGGTCATTTACCTACTATGGATCCTTTTGTTAAAGATGTATCCGAAGACGAATTATTAGAGATGTTCCCACACTTTTATGAGCGAAAAGAGGTTGCTGAAAAAATATCAAATTGGCATACTCCGCCACATCATATAAAACGACAAGTAGTTGCAATGCAACATACACCAACAGGGTGCACAGCTTTCGACAATTTAGTTTATTATCCTATAAAAGAAGATGGTAGTGCAGTGAAAGGATTTCGTAACACTTATAAAAGACAGAATTGGAACACAGCAGCTTATACTGTCACGATGGATAATCGGAAAATTTCTTCACAGAATAATGTACACCCAGGCAGGTTAGAATACGAAACTAAAGCTGGGGAAAATATATATTCTGATGCAAGAACATTAACCTTATATGAACTTATGACGATTATGAGTTTACCCGAAGATTGGTCAGTTCCTGAAAATACATCAGAGGCTTTTTTGAGAAGGGTTATCGGTGAGGGTATTCCTCCTCTTTTTGTTAAAAAAGTTTTTGAAAATATAAACTAGGAGATTATGAAAATGGGTAAATTAAATGGTCTTTCTCTGTTTGCTAACATTGGGGTTGCCGAAGCCTACATGGGAGAACTCGGCATTGACATTAAAATAGCAAATGAGATTGACGAAGAAAGAGCTAGATTTTATCAAGAAGTATATAAAGAAACAGAGATGATTTGCGGGGACATAACTGATGATAATGTTCGAGAGAAGATTGTCAAAGAAGCGATCAAGGAAAAAGTGGATTTTATAATAGCAACACCTCCATGTCAAGGTATGAGCGAGGCGGGATTGCGCCTCGAATTCGACCCGAGAAACCAACTTATCTACTATGCTATAGATGTTATAAAAAAGGTTAAGCCAGAATTTGTATTGCTTGAAAATGTACCTAAGCAATTAACTACTAAGATTAAATTTGGTGATGAAATTTATCTGATTCCTGATTACATCAAGAAAGAATTAGAAAATGATTATACTTTTAATAATGAAACTCTTGTAATGGCAAAAGATTATGGTGTTCCTCAGCTTAGGGAAAGAAATATTTTCCTGTTGGTTAGGAAAGATTTAAATTACAAATGGGAATTTCCTGAGAAAGAGCCTGAAATTACTCTTCGCCAAGCAATAGGCGATTTACCTTCTCTTGATCCCTTACTTCGAGAGGGACTCGAGTTTACTTTGGAGAAATTTCCTGATTACGAAATAAAACGCCAAGCTGGACTTGCAATATCAAAATGGCATTATCCGCCGAAACATTCTTGGAAACAGGTGGAATGGATGATGCACACACCAACAGGGAAATCTGCTATATATAATGAAAAATATTATCCGCAAAAAGCAGATGGTACTCCCGTAAAAGCACATCATAATCATTACCGAAGATTAAAATGGGATATGCCGTGCCGAACTATAATACAAAATAATGGTGTTATGTCTTCGTTAGCATGTGTACATCCTGGAAGAATGTATCAATCTATTGCTGGGGAAAATTTATACTCTGATGCAAGAGTTTTGACTATATATGAACTTTTGATCGTTATGTCGTTACCGCTCGATTGGTCAATACCAGAATGGGCAAGCGAAACATTTATAAGAAAATCTTTCGGTGAGGGGATTCCCTCAAGGTTAATAGAGAAAATTATGAAAGCTTTGTTACAACAGCTTTAAGGAGGAAAATTGTGGGTAAGATTGTGATGCCAAAAAATAGTGCGCTATTAAATGAGATTGAATCTGTATTGCAGATATATTATGAGGCTAACGATTGGCTTCCGAATGACGTATATAAGCAGAAGTTAAAAGCGATGATTGGTGATACCCAATACTCTTCTTCATATACAAAAAAGGCACAAATTACATCGTATTTTGGTTTTACTATTTGGAAAGATTTTAATAATCGTCAATCTCATCGTAAAATAACGGAATCCGGTAAGGGATTTTACTTGGCAGTCCAAAGTAATAATCAAGACGCAATTCTAGAAGAATTGATGTGTTCCTTCGAAACAGTTAAGTTTGGAAGGGAAAATTGCGGAGTGTCAGAGAGTGACTCTGACGTGGAGCCACCATCTGTATTTATTCGTGCTGCATTAGAGCTGGATTATTTAACATACAAAGAATTTGCATATATCTTGTGGAGTTTAGAAGATAAAGGTGGAAATTTTACAGATACAATTGCTGAAATTAGTCAAGCTCGTCAGAGTGGAGGACTAAATATTCCAGAGGCAGCACAAAAATATACTGATGCCAAACCAATTATGATACTTGTAAGATGGGGGTTTCTTGCAGAAGGTGACACTGTAGGCGGTGCAAGAAAAATTATGATAGCTCCAATTGTTTTAGATAGGTATAGAAAGAGGCTATCAAATTTAAAGATATATAATATTGATATGGATATGTATGTAGTTGATGATATCACAGAGTTAAGGGTTAGTGAATCTAGATTGGAATACACCGAAAGAGTAACAGGCGGTTCAAATATTTTACTTTATGGAGTTCCTGGTGCAGGGAAAAGCTATACAATCGAGCATGAATATTGTGATGATGAAAATAGGATAGAGAGGCTTGTTTTTCATCCTGACTATACTTATTCAGATTTTGTCGGACAAATATTGCCTAATGTATCTGAAGGTATTGTTAGTTATGAGTTTACTGAAGGCCCTTTTACTCGTTTACTAAAAAACTCCTATGAAAACCCTGGTGTAGAGTATTTCCTTATTATTGAAGAAATTAATAGAGGAAATGCACCTGCAATCTTCGGTGAAGTATTTCAATTGCTTGATAGGGATGAGAATGGAACAAGTGAGTACGGTATTTCTAATTCCGATATTGCAAGAGTTGTTTACGGAGTTAATAACCTTAAAGTAAGAATTCCATCAAATATGTCAATCATAGGCACGATGAATACTTCAGACCAGAATGTGTTTACTCTTGACACAGCATTTCAAAGAAGATGGAATATGCGTATGATAGAGAATGATATGAGTAAGGTCGATCTGGAGTTTTCAAATCATAAAATTTTGGATACTGAGGTATCGTGGAAACAGTTTAATGAGGCAATTAATACTATTATTCTTAGAAAGAATGTTCGTGTGACATCTTCCGAAGATAAACGCTTAGGTGCTTATTTTGTTCGCAAAAGTGATTTGCAGTATAATGCTGACGAGAAAAACTATGAGTTACCTGAAAAAGAGAGATTAAGAGCTGAAAGAAATAATAGTCTTTTTGCCGACAAGGTTTTAAAGTATTTGTGGGATGATGCATTTAAGTTCACTAGAGAAGATATTTTCGAGACAAGCCGATATATCAGTTTAGAAGACATTGTGAAAAAATTTAAAACCTCGGATGGTAACGAAAGATTTGCTGTCTTCAAAGAAGAGATTTTCAACTTATTTATTTCTGAAAAAATAAATGATGAAGAAATATAAATGGCGGTGACATAATATGGGAATAGAATCTGAATTACTTAGGCGTTGTCATGTTAATAAAAATGAGGATGGTGACCGCTTTGTCGGTGTAAGGGCGGATACGGATAATGCAATGGTTTACTTCCCTATTGGTTACCAATTGCCTGATAATGATCAAGACTTGCGACAAGATATTCTTCATCTTATTTCAGTTCTCGCTGAATTTACAAATCGCGATGACAAAGTACTTGCTATGCAGAAGTTTGAGGCACCTCAATTTGTTGATTTTCCTATTAACGCTTATATGGAAATAATAAATTCTTATATGGAGCTAAAATCTTATTACACCGAAAAAAAGGCAGTTTATAGAACGAGTGATAGAGGAAAGGTACATTGGGGACAAACATTAAAAAGACAGCGTCCGTTAATACAGTCTAATGGTTCTCCTATTTATACTAACTTTACTGTGAGAGTTTCCGCACCTAATGACAGCAATTTAATAACAAAGATTCATAAATATTGTGTTTATGAAAGTTTTTCTAAATTAGGATGGTTGTTTACACCAGACATGCCAGAGAAATCTAATATTGAAAGAAACGATAGAATGTTTTTAACAGTATTGCGTGATAAACTGGCAAGTACTCATAATGATAAAGATAAAAGATTGTTCTCTGCAATGATAGCTATGATTGAGTATATGGATGAGAAAACTAAGGAAAAGCAATTTTACTTTGGCACTGATCGCTTTGAGTATGTGTGGGAAAAGCTAGTTGACCGGGTATTTGGAATTAAAGAAAAGAAAAATTATTTTCCAAGAACTGAGTGGAAACTTAATACTGGTAAGAAGAAAACAAATGCTGCCTTGGAACCAGATACTATAATGCTGCACAATGGGAATATCTATGTTCTTGATGCCAAATATTATCGTTTTGGTGTTACTGGTAACCCAAATGATTTACCTGAATCTTCATCAATTAACAAGCAGATTACATATGGAGAGTACATATATACTGGAGATAAGTACAAGAAAAATTATGGTAATGACGTACCGGTATATAATGCTTTCATAATGCCGTACAATGTAAATAATAATTTATTCGGTTCGAATGAGTTCTATGCAAACATAGGTGAAGCAACTGGTGATTGGAAAACTAATGGGCATAAATATGAACGAGTTCAAGGAATTGTAGTAGATATTCGTTACCTCATGTATCACTATACTGGAAAAACAAGCAAGCAAATAATGGATTTGGCACAATCAATAGAGAGTGCGTTTGTGATTAATGGTGGTGCTTTACCTAATAATGATTCCTCTGTTGCAATATAAAAAGATCCCTAATGGCTCATTTCAATAAGAGCAATTAGGGATCTTTTTACGTAAGTGGGAAATGTTATAAATGCTAATTTAAATATGTACATTCCTGCTTGAATAACCATGTACAAAAATGCTCGGGTTATACATACTAATCTAGAGGTGATTAGGAATGTATATTCAATTAAACGTAGAGACAACATTTGAACTAAATAGTCTTGCAGATTTAGCAGCATATAAAAAAATAATGGAGCATTTAAAAATGAAGATAAATAAAAGTAAATTAGCAAGGGACATGGGCGTAGATCGACGTACGATCGACAAATATCTAAATGGCTTCGTTCCCAAAAAGAAGCGCAACAAACCATCTAAAATTGATGAGTTTTATCCAGTAATCGCGAGTTTATTATCAGAGGATTCGAAGCAAGTATTTTATTATCGTCGTAACCTATGGCAGTATTTAAAAGATAATCATGGCTTAGTTTGTGGCCAATCAACATTCCGTACATATATTGCGAACACGCCAGAATTTCAAGCGTATTTTGAGAAAGATGAGCGTATTCCGAGCATGGGGAATAGTGGGATTCGATTTGAAACACGTGCTGGAAAACAGGCACAACTGGATTGGAAAGAAAGTATTCTATATGAAACAAAAGATGGTGAGCAAGTAGAAATCAATGTCGCTGTCTTAGTATTGAGCCATTCACGTATGCGATTCTTTTATATGAGCATCTCGAAATCGCAAGCGGTATTATTTTCATTCCTTACGGAAACGTTTGAGAAGATGGGTGGCGTCCCTGAAGAGCTAGTCACAGATAATATGAAAACGGTGATGGATGAAGCACGAACAGAATTTTCAAAAGGAAAAGTAAATGCGAAGTTCGCTCAATTCGCAAAGGATTTTGGCTTTAAGGTTAGACCATGTATCGCTGGTCGCCCCAAAACAAAAGGTAAAGTAGAAACAACAATGAAGTTACTCGATGAAATCCATGCATACCAAGGGAAGTTTAATATGGAAGAATTGCATGTCTATATTGAGCGATTGTGTAACCGAATTAATCGTGAAATTCATCAAGGAACAAATAAAATTCCGTTACTCGAATTCCAAAAAGAAAAGAATCACCTACTCCAGCTACCAACTGAACGAGTAAGAGATTCCTTCAAAATCAACCATACACTTGTGAAAGTCAATGCATCAAACATGATTTCTTACAAATCTAATCAGTACTCCGTACCACCAGTGTACCAGGGAAAGAAAGTAAGTTTGCAAGTATATGATGACCAATTATGGATTCATTATAACATGGAACTGATAGCTCAACACAAAATAAGTAATGCTAAACTCAATTATCAGGAAGCACATTATCGAGAAACAATATCAAAAGCGATGCCAAACTATCCGGATATAAATGATTTAGCAAAACGAAATTTAGCAGCGATTGGAGAAATGTATAAATGATTCAGCATTTGAACACGAATTATCAGCAGCTCCTACAAAACTTTAAGTATTTAAAACTAAAGCAAATGGGTCTACATTTGAATGAAGTCATCGACTTTAGTATTAAGAACGAGCTTTCTTTTATAGACACACTTATTAAATTAACGAACTACGAAGTAGATGTACGTGAACAAAACATGATCCACGCGATGGTGAAGGTCGCTGCATTTCCACATTTAAAGGAAATGAAAGATTTTGATTTCGACTTTCAACCCAGTGTTAATCAGCAACAGTTACTCGATTTTCAAAGCTTACGATTTATTCAAGCAAATGAGAACGTTGTATTTCTTGGTCCAAGTGGTGTCGGCAAGACCCACTTAGCCACAGCAATCGGTATTACAGCTGCTAAAAAGCGCACGAGCACGTATTTTATTAAGTGTCATGATTTAATCCAAAATCTAAAAAGAGCACGTATTGAAAATCGACTAGAAAGCCGTTTAAAGCATTATACAAAATATAAATTATTAATCATTGATGAAATCGGCTATTTACCGATTGATGCAGAAGACGCAAAGCTTTTCTTCCAGTTAATTGATACACGTTACGAAAAGAAAAGTACAATTTTCACAACGAATGTGAACTTCAAGGCCTGGGAAGAAATTTTTCCGGAACCCAAGTTAGCAAACGCTATCTTAGATCGTATTTTACATCACGCGAGCGTCGTAACGATTACAGGTGATTCATACCGTCTTAAGCAACACCTTGAGCCAGTAAACGAGTAATTTTGTACACTGTTAAACGAGCACAAATGTACATATTAGTGTTGACATTTACAACAATTTACCTTACTTGAGAGGGATCACAATAATCATCATGAAAGTCGACGTTTAATAATCTTGCTCCTGGTAGTATTTCTTTTTTTATTCTTCCAAGTTCCCATGCAGAAAAAGCCCAATTATGATCTATCATCAGGTGAATTTTACGATCTGGATATTTTATCTTCCATGATGCTTCCATGTCTTTTACCATTTTCAATACTTATGTCATCCTTCCCGTAAATATCGCCAATATATATTATTTTGTTCCTTCCGAAAAGACAGTTAAATGGTTGAGTTTTATACAACCGGTATCCAATAGTCTGACCAATAGTTTTTCCTTATGTATTCCCTTCCCTGCGACTCATCAATAAATTCGGTTAAACTCCATAAAATAGTAAATTGAGCAGCAACTGAAGAAATAGCGTTTAATAAGTTACCTTTTGTAACATTTTTTATTCTATCGTGTTTAATAGATTGATAATCCTTCCACCACTTTAAATTAGCATATGGTTTTGTTGCATCAATATCTTTAAAGGGAAAAAGTAAGATGCCGTTATCGTTCATTACTCGTATATCAGTTGATAGACCAAAATCATTGAGGGAGTATTTTTCTATAAGTGGAGCGTAATCCTTCATATTAAAATAACTACCTTTACTTTGAACATTATAATTGATGCAAAGCTGTTTAAGTAAAGAATCGAGTTCCGAACAAGACAGCAAAATAATTGACGCAAACTCATCAGAATAAACAGCTTTGTTTTTATTGGAATGCGTTACATATTGATTAGTTTTTCTTAACATGCTTTCGATGGACACATAGTATTGCCAATGCATTTCAAACAAAGATCTAATCAAATATTTTCACCTTCTTTCTTTTGGCTCTTGTAAATCAGTCTTTATTACTGCATACATGATAGCACATTTTGGTATCTACTATACAATCCGTTGTTTTCTCTAATCTATGGACTTCTGCAAGGGAGATTTCGGTACTGTCAATAATTTTGTGTAAATGACTTTTCAACCTCTCAAGGTAGATGATCACCTTCGTATTCAAATAGATTTGTTCGAAGTGTTGATTTGGGTGTCTAGGAAAGGGCTAGCCCTTTCCTAGACACCCAAATTTCGCGCTGGCACGTCCCGGTTAGGTTGTCGGTTCATGTAGCTGCTCAAACATCTCTTCCAACTCTGCACGTGCCTGATTGAAGCCGATGTGGCAACGTGAGGCGAAACGTAGATTGTAGTCCTCGAACTGCGTCACTAAAAAGCGTTCTAGTGATTCTTCATTTGGGAACTGTTCCTTGCGCTTTGTATATTTTTTGATTTGCTTATTGAACGACTCAATTAAATTGGTCGAGTAGATGCTTCGCCAAATTGCTTTTGGAAACTGATAAAACGTCAGTAAATACGAGTTATTTAGTAAGCCTTGTGTAACTTTTTTGTACGATTTGCTCCATTTCTCGCAGAACTGCCCAAGTGCTAGCTCAGCTGCTTTGGCGTCCTTTGCCTGGTGAATCGTTTTAAAATCTTCGCAGACTTCCTTGCGATCCTCTACGCGTACTTTATGCATAATATTGCGACCAACATGAACTAAACAGACTTGATATTTTGCTTTTGGAAACACAGTGAAAACAGCGTCTGCCATGCCTTTTAAGCCGTCTGATACGAATAATAAGACGTCTTCTACACCACGGTCTTTCAGCTCTTCTAGTAGCTATATCGATAGGTAAGTTTTTGAAGTAATCTCCAACTTTTCCCCCGATTCACACCGTACGTGACCCTTTCGGCGTCATACGGCGTTCCATCTTAATTATAAGGTAGTTTAAATTTTAGTTAAATTACATTTCAAACGGTATTGGTTAATTCTTGTGAGTTGTTTAAGGTTTGGTTTAATAAGGTTAAGATATTTGTTAATCGTCTCTTCCTTCGTAGCATGAATTAATGTATGCACAAATTTATGGACGATTAGCAGGTTGTTGAAGGCATCATCACCACCTAGATGTTTAGGTGTTACATGATGGCAATGTACTTCATCAGCCGTTAGAAAAGCTTGTGTGACCTCACATTGACCTTCTTTCATTGAATATCTTGATAACCTATTATCGAAGTATTCAGTGGTACTTGTGGGATCATTTGTCTTTAATAACTTCTGTATTTCAGTACCAACATTTTTCTTTAGGTTTTTATAGATTAAAGCCCTTCCCTCAATTGTGAAGGGTGTAATCTTTTGGTTAAAATTGATTGGAATTGTTGTTTTAAGGTCAGCCATCGGATAAAGGTATACGTCGGCTATTTTCCATGTTTTAAACCTGCCATTGAAAAACTTTTTAAAAGTAGGCGGTGGTTTCGTTGGGACCTCAAATTTCCCAGAGTGTTTTAACCTATTTCTCATACTAATTTGTATATCATAACCAATTCTCGCAAAATCATTGTAAATATGAGAACCAATTTTAAAGTAATTGTGCAGACCTAGAACAAACGAGTTAAATCGCATAGCATTCCTAGCATTCGGTTCTTTGCTAAGTGTTCTGATTAACTCCCTGGCATTCTTCTTGATGCTATCAGCTTTCTTCTTGTTTAACTTAGTAGAAGCCAAGCTTTTGTTCCTTTTAGGAAATGTTCCTATTGAAAACCCTAGAAATTCCGATTTATTCCGCCTAAGATTGATGATTTTTGACTTGTCCTTAGAAATGTCTAATTTTAACCTCTGCTTTAGATATTGCTCCACTGCGTGAAACCATTTCTTAGCAGAATTATAGCTGTTTGTTAAAATTTTAAAATCATCAGCATATCGAATCATATAGCCAATCTTTAGCCTCGTTTTCTTTTGGGCTGCAAAACGGTCTGAGTTACTTTTATACGGATGCTTAGTGTTGAATCCTTCCCATTGATCAGCTACCCAAGTATCGAGGTCATGTAACATCACATTCGATAATAGGGGAGATAAGATACCGCCTTGTGGTGTTCCTTTGGTCGGTATTCCTAAGCCCTTAATTGGTGCTTTCAGCATTTTCGAGATGATTCTTAGTATGATTTTGTCACGGATTCCAATATTCCAAAGTTGTTTAATCAATAACGAGTGATTAACATTATCAAAGAAACCTTTAATATCAATATCCACCGCATAATGCGTTTTGGAGTGGTTGATGATATAGACACATCTTGATATAGCATGATGTGTACTGCGTTGTGGTCTAAATCCATAACTATGTTTAAAGAACTTAGCTTCACAAATCGGTTCAATGACTTGTTTGATCATCTGTTGGATAATCCGATCTGTAAGAGTCGGTATTCCAAGTGGACGTAAATCACCATTAGGTTTTGGAATGAGAACCCTCTTAACGGCTTTGGGCTTGTAATCCTTTAGTGCGTCCCTGATGTAAGAGACAAAATCATTTTTGTTCATTTCTTTAAATTTATCAATGGTATGAGTATCAACACCAGCTGTTTTAGAGCCTTTATTACTTTTTATGGTTCTGTATGCGAGAAGAATATTGTTTTCTGATATGACAAGTTCGTATAACCTATTAAATGTTTTCCCTTCTTTACTACCCGTATATAAGGTATCGAAGGTTTCCTGCAACCCATAGTATTCCCAATATCTTTGATTTGCGTTCAATTGTGGAACACCTCCATCGAAGTGTCTTTCCCACATTCTTACCAGACCTTTTGAACTTCATTTACTAAAATTTAATGACCTTAATCAAGACTAAGGGCTATCCCTCCACCGTTTATTATCGCGGTTTCTTAGGTACTGTGCCCTCACTTTCACAAAGGTTAAGCAATTTCGCTTCTAATGAAACTTATTTGCAATCCCCCAAAGGTAATTGTTTAAATAGGAATCCTTTGCTTACCACGTTCCGATACGATTAGCTATCATATAAATCCTTAGGTGCTTGCTATGAGCCAGTGGGTATTATAATGTCATCGTCCATTATCCCGATTTTCTTAGGCTAGAATCATACTTATCGGTATCCCACGTTACACAATTTGTAACCCTACTTCTTTCGAGAGTAGTCAACTTATTGACCCGTACATTCGCAAGTTCGTCAGTCGTTATTCACATACGACATTCTCACCATAGATTTCTTTTTCAGCCCCCCGGTCTATCCCCAGCCATATTCAAATTAAGAACTTAGGCTGAGTTCAACCGACTTCACCAAGCTTCACACAACAATATTTTACCTAATACTATTGCATGTTGGAGGATTAGGGTAGATGTTTCAACTCAACATGACGGTTTTCATTCCATCTATCATCGTATCAGTTATAACTACATTTGTAGTTCGGACATTTCATGCGTTATGCACTTGTAGTCCAACGTGTCGCACCTTGCCAGTTGTAAGCAGACTCGGTTGGGGCAATCGTGTAAGCGAGTACCTCTTTAGAGCCGTCTTCCCGAATACCAACAGCGATATAGACGGCTTCTTTAGACACCGTATCACGACGCATGGCAATATACGTCGCATCTAAATACACGCATACGTAACGATTATGCAACGAACGGTTGTTGAATGCATCGACTGTTTCTGAAACCGCTTTTGTCATATTCGAAATCGTTTGAGGCGTATAGTGATGGCCATACATTTTTTCGATTAACTGGGCAATTTCAGCCATCGTAATGCCTTTTTTAAACAGGTGAATCACCGTATCTTCAAGCGTATCATTCGAACGCTTATACGGAGCTACGGTCTGTTGTTTGAACTCACCATTGCGATCACGTGGAATTTGAATGGCTAAATCGCCGTACTCCGTGTGAAGCGTACGCGAATAAGACCCATTGCGTGAGTTGCCTGAATTAAAGCCCATACGGTCATATTTTTCATAATCTAGAAATTCCGTTAACTCTGTCACAAGTAGCGAGTTGATCGCCATTTCCAAGTGCGAACGAAAAACCTCGGTAATATCTTGTTTTTTTACTAGTGCATCGATAATTTCTGTTGTAAACTGATTCATAGGGAAGACCTCTTTTCTAGGATTGGTTGTGGTGACTTAATTCTATCAAGAAAAGGTCTTCCTTTTTACATGGAATTTTTCATTTACACAAAATATTTTATACTCTCGAGATTTCACTTTCACCATATATATCTAGCTTTGAGGATATGAAGGGGGAATGAATCTAAAAAGTATCTTGTTGTGTTAAAATAGGAAGAAAAAAGAACATTGGGAAGAGGTATTAAGTGTGTTTGAGTGGATGAGAAGGCATAAAAAATTGAGCACTGTAGTTATAATAATTTTTTTACTTTCAATTACTATAATTGGCCCTTTACTTCTTAATTGGATATATTATTTGAAAGCACCTTGGGATTTTTTAGCGGTAGGCTATGATTTACCAAATCTACTTGGCTATTATGGTGCAGTGTTGACGTTTTTAGGTACAATGAGTTTAGGCATCGTAACAGTATATCAAAATTACGTATCACATCAAAAAACGGTAGAAATAAACAGATTAACTTTAGAATTACAAAAAAAGAGTATGGCAATCGCAGAACAGAGATATGAAAAAGAACAGTTGAATGAAATCAAGAAAAACACCCCTAAATTTGAAATTAAAAATAAAGGTAGCAATGGAAGTTATATGAATTTGCAAGCGGAGTTAAAAAATGTTTCCAGTATTATTGTATCTGGAATAAAGTCAATTTCGTTTGAAGTGTTTGACGAAAAAGATTCTATTATCCTAACTTCACAGAAAGTAAAAAATAAAGAAACATCACTTCCGCCAGCCGAAAGTACAACCATAGAATTTCATAATGAACAGCTTAGACCTAATGAGTTTAATGTTGGATATGGAGGGAAAACACATGTTGGATTGAAAAATTTGACAATGGTGTGGAGTTTTCAATGTGAAGACCAATTTGAAATTACGCATTATTTTAAGGCGAAATTACATATAGAAGATAGTGAAATATTTGTAGGGCATAATTGGAATGTGCAAAAAGTAGGTTAGGAAAGAGTACGATACTTACACTAACATAAGTCTAACGTTGTTTTTATAGATTCTGAACTTAATTGTTAGGATGGTACCAATGGGTGTTTTGTTTAGTAATTTGGCGTAATTTTATAAGGATTGAGCGCCATTAATATTATTACGGCAGGTAGTTCAAATATTTTGTTTTAGCAAACAACTCCTTGACAAATAGCTTGCTGCGAGTGATTACTAGGCTACCATTTGCCAAGGAGTGTTGTGAAAATGAATGATGAACAAAGAAAGCAGATCAAGATTTTGGGGTATCAAGGGGTTGGCTATAAAAAATAGCAGAAGCAATGGGCTTATCTCGCGATGTTGTCAGGGGTTATTGTAAAAGGCACGTACTTAATGGTCTTGCAACGGATTTAGTGTTAAATCAAGATTAAGACGATAAATTCATAAAAGAAATAACCTATGTATACTGCTTAAGCTGCGGTTCAAAATTAGAACAAAACTAAGGAAGAGGCGCAAAAAGGAAATACTGTTCAATCGATTGTAAACGTAAATTTGAAAAAGATAATCCTAAAATTTATAAACTGCACTGTGATTACTGTAGAAAGGAATATCTATCTGAAAAGGTACAGAAGCGGAAGTTTTGCAGTAATGATTGCTACGTCCGTGATAGGTTTTTCAAGGAAGAAGTTGCGGCAGAAATTTTAGGGAAAATCATGAAAAGACAAAAGGTAGAGTATGTACCCAAGTGGTTAGAGGACTTATTGCTTTCTTATTTAAAAATTGATTGATTTTCGGGGGGATGTTAGCGTTAAAATGGGGTATGAAATTGGCTTTTTTTAGGTGCTAAATTGTTAAGTCAATCGCGATAAAATAATATTGGTTTAGTGAGCTGATTTTGCCCATCGTTTCAAACGTTATGAATTATTAACATACCTCCCTGGTGAAAGTCACTTTTAGCGGCGAACACATTCACGCGAAAATAGACTTTCGTGTAAATGTATCAACCATTCATGATAACACATGTGGAGTGCGTGGCGTTGATAGAGTTAAAATAGCTTGGTGGCAATGGTTTTGTGGATTTTGGATGAAAATTGAAATGTGCTTTATGTTCCCTCGGACTAATGGTTCGAGGGATTTTTGACTTCTGAAACAAACGATGCCTGTGCGTGAAATATTCATGATTGCTTGAAAAAACATGAATGTTTAAACTTTCACGCTAGTTTCTAGTACAGCCTTCTTCCATAGAAATCCTGACTAAATCCTCATAATAATGAGCCGTTGTTTCAATTCCCAAAATCACATCTGTCAGCTGGTAGGATTCCTTTGTTTCGTCAATCGCTTTCTTCAGCACTTGAAACCCTGTCTGAGATCCATCGAATTCAAACGGATCCGCTAAGATATCTCCATAAATCGTACAGATCATCGCTGCATTTACATACTTAGCTGCATCCACAGCTATGATACGTCACAATATCGATCGGCGTCCGGACTTCTCATCAAACGGCTCCAATAGCTACCGTTTTTCCCCTGAATATGATTTAATGACTGTATAACCATTGTTTTCAGCTCCCCTTTCCTAGTTGAGTGCGTTTGGGAAGTTCTGTGATCGGTATTTCTCCTATACCCTGAAAACAATGGTTTATTGCGTTTTCTTTTATCTATTTAACATAATAGCTACCTATCACTTAATTATCCCCATAAAAGATGCCGAGGAATATGTAATAAAAGTTGCGAATAAGAAACAAGAAGAAGTTAAAATAAAAGAACAAAATCAGGCCAGGTATACTATTAGGATAGATTTCTGGACAAAACTTTTACAGGAAATGAATAAAAAATCGCGTTTATTTTCAAATGTAAATCCAACAAAGGATAACTGGTTAGGAACAGGTAGTGGCTACAGTGGAATTGCCTATACCTTTACTGCTACAGGTAGTTATGTAAGGATGGAACTATGGATTAATCGTGGATCTCAAGATGAAAATAAAGCTATCTTTGATAAACTATTTTCGAATAAGGAAAAAATAGAAACGAAATTTGAAGCAGAACTTGATTGGTAAATATTGGAAAATGGTAAGGGAAGTCGGATTGCCTATTCATTAACTAATGTAAGTATTTTTAATAAAGAGCATTGGACTGAAATGATTCAATTTTTAACGGACTACATGATTCAATTTGAAAGTGCTATGAAAGATCCGCTTCGTAAGGTAATGAATGATTCATAGTTTATGAAGAGAGAATTATAAAGTTGGAAATGAGTTGATGAGACAATGACAATTCGTTATAAAAAGTGTATTACTTGCGGGTCACTTGATGTAGCAAAAATAATATACGGCTATCCGACAGCAGATGCATTCAAGGAGCAGGAAGAAGGTAAAATCAAATTAGGCGGATGCGTGATATCTGAAGACAGCCCACAATATCATTGGAATAAATGCGGTGAAAAGTGGACTGCAGATGTAGCAATTGATGCAGATTATAATGAAATTATTGGACTGCGAGCATCAGTTGGGGGATATTTCGAAGGGTATTATGATGTGACGATTCATTTCCAAAATAAAAAACTTATTTGGAAATATAGCTTAGATGGTGATGCAGTTGAGAAGGAATTATCAGATAAAGGTATAACAACGTTCATCAGTGGATTAAAAGTAGTTAACTTTCTAAATTGGAAAAGAAGATATGAAGAACCTAACGTGCTAGATGGTACACAATGGGAAGTTGAAATAATCCGTGAAAAGCGTAACTTAAAAAGAAGTGGCAGTAACAAATTCCCCGATGAATGGGAGTCTTTTTGTGAATTGATTAAAACGATTTCAGGATTGGAATTTACGTAAATTCATCCACCTTTTCCTGCAAACCTGCAATCCTATAAAAAAGTATCGTTCAAAGTGAGAAGGGTGAGTATTATGGTATTGAGTAATCTGAAAGAATTAAGAAGCGATATGATTGCTAATGAAAAAGCAGTAACGGTATTTCGTTTTGATTATAAAGCGAGAGAATACGTTGTTGCTGTCTGCCTATTGACAGAAGCAGACAAAAAAAGGAAAGAAGCAGAATTTGCTTTGGTGAGGCTTTGCTTTATGCAAATAGATGATGTGAATGAGTATTTGGATTGCTACGCTAATTCAAAAAAAATTACAGCAGGCTTGACTGAATTGAGAAACTTTTTAGGTGTAGAATTTCAAGAGGATGGTATTGGATGGATCAATGGATTTTTAGCGTATTTTGGACAACATATACCTAAAAAGAACCCAGCAATACAAAATAAAAAAGCGGAAGACGCAGTACTGCATACAATTTGTAGGCATGAAAATCGCGACCCTAATCGAATTTATCGCAACTATATATTTAGAAATGGAAAAATGAACGGTAAGCAAAAATATAGAACTGAATATAATGCTCAACTGGCAGCTATTCGATTTCCAAGTCTTTACGAAAGGTTTAAAGATTATAAAGAGATAAGCTTTGCATTTACAGATGACGTTACAAAGGAAAAATCAGAAGAAGAAATTTTATCAAACTTTGAGATGAGAGAAAATGAATGATGCATCGATTAATTATCAAATCAGGACAGTAAAAAATTACTACAGGGTAAAATAATTTTTACGGCAGAGGGTGAAATTTTTCCCCTCTGTTTTCTTCTGTGAAATATAAGTATACTCTTACTTATCAGATAATTCATAATGATGTCGAAAAATGTGTTCTGAAAGTAAAGCAATAAAGGAGAAATGAGGTTATTTAATTGACGGAGAGCCTATCCACTATATTTTACAATGGTAAAATATTCACTTCCACTGTCGACCAGCCATACGCTGACACCATGTCAATTAAAGATGGAGTAATACAATGGATTGGGAAAGAAGAGGATTTACAAAGTGAAGGGGAACGAATAGACTTAAAGGGACAGCGCGTTTTACCTGGTTTCATAGATGCACATGTCCATCCTCTCTATTTAGCGAAGTTCTATAAGCAAATTTGTATATTACCGCCCATTATTCATTCGATCGATGAGTTAATCGAGCATATAGAAAAAGTAGAGAACGAACAAGGTGTCGGTCAATGGATTGAAGGTTGGGGGTTTGATGAAGGAAAACTAGAAGAAAAAAGGTCGCCTACTCGCTATGATTTGGACAAAGCCTCTACAACGTCACCTATTATTATGACGAGAACTTGTGCGCATGTCATTGCAGTCAATAGCTTGGCTTTAAAGCTCGCTGGCATTGATAAAAATACAACGGATCCAGAAGGTGGAAAAATCGATCGAGATGCTGCTGGAGAACCTACAGGAGTATTGCGTGAAAATGCCAAAAACTTAATAGTAGACATGATGCCGCCAGAAAGAATTGAAGATAATGTAAGCGCTCTTATGGAATTGAGTCCAATCTTGCTAGCGCATGGCATAACCGGTATGACGGAAATGATGGCTCGTACAGGCCCTGTAGATTATTTTGAAATGTATACAGAAGCCAGCAAGAATGGCATGAAGCAAAGAACGGCGATGTATTATTTATGGGATGATCTAAAAGAACGTAATATACTGACAACAGCCAATACCGATCGACAATTGCCTGTTTGTATCGGTGGAGTGAAAATGTTTGCTGATGGCAGTGTATCCGGTCAAACCGCTTTAGTAAGCGAACCGTTTGTAGGGAAAGAAAAAAATAGTGGAATTCAGATGACTACTGAAGAAGAATTGCTTGCCGGAGCGAAAGTTGCAGAGGAAAGTCATACGCAGTTAGTGATTCATGCAATGGGTGATCGGGCGATTGATTTGATTGTCAATACGTTCCATTCGAGAAAAGGATGGTTGAAAGAAGGGCCTTCTATCCGTATTGAACATGCTGCCATGCCTTCTGAGCAAGCTTTATCAAAAGCGGCTGAATGTGGAATCGCTTTCGTTCCTCAACCGATTTTCTTATACGCAGAAATTGAAAGTTATTTGAAAAACTTAGGGGAGGAAAGAACAAAACATACTTATCCTATTCAGAAGATGCTAGATGCAGGAATTCCTGTCGCTTTCTCTTCAGATGCCCCGGCTACTGCTTGGTCAGATCCGGTAAATCCATTCGTAGGTATTCAATCCGCTGTTACGCGCATTGCATACAATGGACAAGATACCGGTCAAACCGAGCGAGTGGATGTAGAAACAGCTATTAGATTGTATACGAAAGGAGCGCAAGAAGTTACGTTAATCCCCAAAACGGGACAATTAGCACCAGGTTATTACGCCGATTTTATCGTGTTGGATCAAGACATCTTGACGATAAATGCAGAAACGATCGGTCAAGTACAAGTGAAACAAACGTATATGAGCGGTCAGTTAGTATATGAAAAAGAAAAGTGAGCAAAAAATTACATAATCAAAGGAGACATAACATGAAAAAGTTTCTAGGCGTACTACTCATATTGGTTTTAGCATTAAGTGCATGCGGAAGACCGGCAGTAAAAGAATCTAATACAGATCAGAATGCAGAAGGTACGGACGGTGAGAAATTCAAGATCAGAATTGCTCACTTAGTAAAAGATGAAGTTTCGGGTGCACGTGCACTAGTTTCTATGAAAGAAAAAATTGAAGAACGTTCGGATGGGAAAGTGGAAGTAGAAATTTTCTCTAACGGTAAACTTTTCGGTTCTGACCGTGAGGCAATTGAAGCAGTACAACTTGGTAATGTTGAGATGACTGTTGCAGCGTTGGCACCTATCGTTTCTTTCAATGATAAATTTATGGTGTTTGACTTACCGTTCTTATTTAAATCGAAAGAAGCAGCATACAGTGCGTTGGATGGAGAACTTGGACAGTCGTTGTTAGACAGCCTAGAGGCAAACTCTTTAAAAGGAATTGCTTACGCAGAAAATGGATTCCGTCATATGACAAACAATAAACGTCCAATTGAAACGCCAGATGACTTAAAAGGTTTAAAGATGCGTACACTTGAAAACCCACTTCATACCGATACATTTAAAGCGTTTGGCGCAAATGCGTCGCCATTCTCGTTTGGAGAACTGTATACAGCGTTACAGCAAAACACGTATGACGCAATGGAAGCTCCTATTTCATTGATTTACACTAATAAGTTTTACGAGGTTCAAAAGTACTTAACATTGAGTGGTCATGTCTATGCACCTGGAATTATGGTGATGAATAACGACTTCTTCAACAGTATGCCAGAAGATTTGCAGACAATTGTTTTAGAAGAAGCTGAAAAAGCGAAAGTATTAGGACGTGAACTTGGAGCAGAAGAAGAGGTCATCTTCTTTGATAAGCTGAAAGAAGAGGGAATAAAAGTAAACGAACTATCTGACGAGCAGAAAGAAGTATTTAGAGAAAAAGCAAAACCAGTCTATGACAAATATGTTCCTAAAATTGGTCAAGAACTAGTAGATAAAGCATTGGATGCAAATAAAGAATAAGTGAAAAAGTTCACATGGTTACATATCATGTGAACTTTAGTCTTTTGTGATTGAAAGGAGTATTTTATGAAGAAAAGAAAATTACCACTCGAAGAAGCATTTTTAGTCCTGACGTTAGCCTTAATGGTAATTTTAATTTTTATTCAAGTCATAGGAAGATATGTATTTGAATCCGCTCCAAGTTGGACGGAAGAATTATCACGATATATTCATATTTGGCAAGTGTGGATAGGGGCGAGTTATGCGATTAGTTTAAAGAAACATCTTCGCATCGAAGCTTTCGTCACGATGTTCCCGCCACTTATACAAAAAATAATGGAAACGATATCAATCGTTATTTGGTTCCTTTTAGCGTTAGTTCTAGCCTATTTGGGAACTACTCTAGTCATGAGCAGTTACTCAAATGGACAAGTAACTCCAGCGATGCAAATTCCTATGTGGATCACTTTTATGGCGATTCCAATTGGGTGTATCGGAATGTTATATAGACTACTACAGCAAGTTCGCTTGTTATGGAAAGATCCATTAGCCTACGCTAAACAGGGAGGTGCGCCTGAATGACAATTGCCGTCTTATTTGGATCCATATTTATTATGTTATTCATTGGTGTGCCGATCGCGATTGCGCTTGGTGCTTCATCGCTTCTCGCTTTATATTTTACGACTAATTTACCGGTTGGGATTATTGCTCAAAAAGCGTTTACTTCACTCGACTCATTTCCTTTATTAGCAATTCCTTTCTTTATGTTGGCAGGGATTTTAATGGGGAAAGGTGGCGTATCCAAACGATTGCTGACGCTAGCTACGATGCTCGTAGGTTGGATGATCGGTGGACTTGCGATGGTGACGATTGTCGCCTGTATGTTCTTTGCGGCGATTTCTGGATCAGGTCCTGCCACAGTTGCGGCGATCGGTTCATTTATGATACCAGCGATGCGTGAGAAAAATTATTCGGAAGGTTTTGCAGGGGCTGTGACGGCTGCTGCCGGGTCAATCGGTGTCATCATTCCTCCAAGTATTCCATTTGTATTATATGGAGTAGTGGCAGGAGTGTCTGTAGGTGGTCTCTTCCTAGCAGGTATTATTCCTGGCATTATGCTCGGCATCGGAATGATGGTTGTGGCGTATATAATTTCCAAGAAGAGAGGATATAAACCGGAGACGACGGTTACATATACGTTCAAAGATGTATTATACGCATTTTATGATGCGAAATGGGCGTTATTGATTCCTGTTATTATTTTAGGCGGAATTTACGGAGGAATATTTTCTCCGACTGAAGCCGCTGTTGTAGCGGTTGTCTACTCCATTATTATCGGAGTGTTCGTTCATAAAGAATTGACGTTAAGTGGATTATATGAATGTTTCCGCGAAACTGTAGTGATCAATGCGATTACAATGATTGTCATTAGTCTATCCATTAATATGTCATATATTATGACGCTCGAACAAGTACCGGAAGCGATTGCTACATTTATAACAGATTTCTCAAGTAACCCAATCGTAATCTTATTAATTATTAATGCTATTTTGCTTGTAGTAGGAATGTTCTTTGATACAATTTCTGCAATTGTTATTCTATCACCTATACTACTACCTATTATTATGGCAATAGGCGTAGATCCGATTCACTTTGGTGTCATTATGGTAGCGAATTTAGCGATCGGCTTTATCACTCCTCCACTAGGCGCGAACTTATTTGTTGCATCAAGTGTCAGTGGCATTAAAGTGGAGAAAATCACTCTTGCTATTTTGCCATTTTTATTGTCGATGATTATTTGTTTACTCATCATCACATTTGTTCCGTTCCTGTCAACGTGGCTTCCGAGCTTGATTGACTAACAGAAAAAACTGTCACATTTGTTGAGTGACTATACTATGTAGAATTCATTCATATAAAAGTGAGTTGAGCGACTGGATGGAGAGAGGCTGACTTGGAGTGTCTTGTGTCTTGCGCTTCTAGACAGGACGATTACCGGAGACCCTGCAAAAGTGCGTTGTGGGTTACGCCTGTCAAGTGCAAAAGCCGTCCTTCGCAACGGCTTTCCCTGATCCTCCCGGAGTCGATCGTCTGTAAGCGCAAGCCATACTTTGTGTATGTAAGACAGTTTGATCACTCTTTGTATGTGGTGAAAGACCAACATCAGCTACTATGACTATTTCGATGAACTGAGTGGAAAAAGCAATGACTCTATATGTATTCAATCAGGCAATCCAAAGCTTCACCCACACTGTTCAGGAAGTAGAGCTTACCATACTCTATTTCTGGACGAACACAAACTGACTTCCCGACACAAACTCAAGGATTCTCCCGGAAGAACCGGCGACTCCTGGAGGATCAGTGCGACAGGCGTAATCGCCAACGCACTTCTGGCGAGTCCGGCGCGTCCCCTCAGGAAAGCGTCCGGTTCTGTAGGGAGAATCCTAACACGTACACAATTTTTCTGCACTGCACAGGAAGAGTCACGTACACTTACTCTAAAAACACTTGTCAAAAGCACCACCTATCCAAAGAACTGTTTTTTCTTTGGATAGGTAACAAATTTGAAACAATGTATAAAAAACTTCTTGAAAACGCACATATTATACAAACAAGAAAGGTCGATACAACTATGGGCACTACATTAAATCCAAGAGTATTAGAAATTGAACCTTCAGGAATTAGGAAAGTGTATAATCAATTAGTTAATTTTCCAGATGCTATTAATTTAACAGTAGGAGAGCCAGACTTTTCTACTCCTGATCATATTAAAGAGGCGGCTATTGATTCCTTACGAGCAAATCATACCGGTTACTCGGTTAACACAGGATTATTATCGTTACGACAGGAAGTGCAATCATTTTTTGCGGATCGATACGATGTACACTACCGAGCGGAAGATGAAATCATTATTACAAATGGAGCAAGTGAAGCATTGGATATTGCGTTTAGAACAATTTTAGAAGAAGGCGACGAAGTCATTGTTTTTGCGCCGGCTTATCCTGGATACGTTCCATTGATTACGTTAAGTGGCGGTGTTCCAGTACTCATTGATACGTCAGAAAACGGCTTTAAACCAACGCTTGAACAATTGAAGAAAGCGGTAAACGCTAAAACGAAAGCCATTTTATTTAATTATCCTTCCAATCCGACGGGGGCTGTTTTGTCAGGAGAAGAAGTGAGAAATTTGACAGAGTGGCTTAAAGATCAAAATTTATTTGTTCTTTCTGATGAAATATATAGTGAGAATACATTTGATGGAACGCATGTCTCTATCGCTTCAATGGAAGGAATGCGTGACAAAACGATTTTAATTCAAGGGTTGTCCAAATCACATTCTATGACAGGTTGGAGAATCGGATATACACTAGCTCCTGCATTTCTATCTAAGCAGATGGAAAAAGTTCATTTATTCAATGTCGTTTGTGCGCCAATTACTAGTCAATACGCGGCTATCGCTGCATTAAAAAATGGACGTAATGACTCGGAGCCTATGAATATCGAATATATGAAACGGCGTGATTTTGTTTATAGAAGATTAAATGAAATAGGACTTGAAACAGAGAAGCCAAAAGGGGCATTTTATATTTTCCCTAAAATTCCATCTTCGTTTCCGGATTCAAGTACTTTCAGTGAAGCTCTGTTGCGTGAAGGCAGAGTGGCAGTAGTTCCGGGAAGTGCATTTTCTTCTTATGGAGAAGGGTTTATTCGAATTTCTTATGCGTATTCAATGGAGACATTAGAAGAGGCTTTACACCGTATAGAAGCGTTTCTTAAAAATACATCTACTGAATAATTCAATCGTTGTGCATGGAGACAAATGTCTTCATGCATTTTTAAATGAATAGTGATTCCATGCGAAGGGAAGATGAGTTTCATGAGAAATATTACAATTGAAAAGAATATCGTATACGGAGAAGCAGTAGGCGAATATGTCACAGCAGATCTATACTATCCACAATCACATGACAGGGAGCTCCCTGTTGTCGTGCTAATACATGGCGGTGCATTCCAGTCAGGCTCTAAAGAAATGTACAGAAGTGTAGGCAGTAAATTAGCAACGGACGGTTATTTTGTGATGGCTATCAATTACCGGCTTTCTACACCTGCGTCTGCAACTTACCCGGGTGCTTTAGAAGATGTAGGACAAGCGATGAATTGGATAGTATTACATGCGAATGAAAGAGGACTGGATCCTTTGAGAATAGGAATAATAGGAGACTCTGCCGGTGCCTACTTAGCTACAATGTTTTCATTGACCCGCCAGCCTTTCAGCTACAGAATATGTGCAGTTGTCGCCGTCTACGGAATATTTGATCTGAGTGCGGAATGTAGAGAGGAAAAGTATGCCACTACAACGAATATGTTTGAACAATTTTTAGGCATTCCATATGAAGGGAACGTGGAAGCGTTTGACAAAGCCTCTCCTATTTCTCATGTAGAAGAGGCCATCGCGAATCCTATTTTCGATACAGACTATTACTTGATTTGGGGAAAAACTGATCCGATCATCAACCCGAATCAATCCATCGTTTTTTATGAACATTTGAAAAAAGCAAAGATCCAAGTCATTACATCTGAAATTCCAGACAAAGGTCATCTATGGTTTAATGAATTACCTACCGTTGAAGGTGGTACGGTTGATGACTATCCGAATACTATTATTTATCCGAAAATTTTATGTTTTCTTGAAGGTAGCGTGTGGAATTCGTTAGATGGTAACTTCTCTAGAAAGCAAATCGCGGTACTAGATCGACTGAAGGACTAGTGATTGGCAGAATCCTATCTGTTGCGATATGAAAATTAGAAAACCCTACTGCTAGACGAAGAATGATCCGCATGTGGTAGGGTATTGTGGCGTTTGTGCTTTTCTGTTTCTATAGTTAGAAAAGATCCTCGCTTGTTTTTATAACGGCTCTGCTTCGATTTAAGACCTTGTCCGTTCAACGATTTCTTTTACGTAAGTGATCGTCCGATTCGCGGCCTCATCTGCTGTCATATCAATCCGGTTGTTCAAGAAGCTTGTGAGCATACCTTGCCATATCAAAATAGTTACTTCGTTAAGCGAATTTATTTTTTCACTGTCTAGACTGCCTTGCTCCACCGCTTTTTTCAAAAGAGGGTGACCGCGTTTTACTACGTTTTGCTCAAGTAAGCTCATTTGAATTTCTTCAGGAACGTCTACAAGATCTGATGGATAAAACTCGTAATACTTTTCTAATAAATGATCAGGATTTTCCCCTAGGTCCCGAATGAAGACAGAGTGAAAAATATCTGGCTTCTGGAAAGAGTATTCACAGAAGCACTCCCAAGCGATGATATATTGCTCTAACGCTTGGTCTACTCCATTCATTCGTCTCGTTACTTCAGTAATATATTCTTCCAATAATCGCATGGATGCGAAAAAGAGTAAATGTGAAAACTCATCAAAATAATTGTAAATGGTCGCGCTATTATAGCCGGCCCTATCAGCTACTTTACGAATAGTAACTGCTTTGGAACCTTCTTGCTCAATAATTTCTGTTGTAGCTTCTATGAAATACTTCCACATTCTGCTTTTCTGAATTGTCTTCTTATCCAATGAATAACGCTCCCTTCTTTATTTATTCAGTGCATCAATTTTATCAGTATTTTTCTGTATACACTATACTTGTATTTCTCGATATATTTTGTTAACATAAACCTGTTCATAATATAATCATGATTATAATTTATTGGAAAGATATTTACAACTTTTCTTCTCCGGTAAATTATTCATATGTAAGTAGAATACATCAATTGAAAGCGCTATCAATTAATGCGTGTTAAGGAGGAAAAAGGATGCACAAGAAAAGAATAGATCCATTTGTATTTTGGACGTCGCTCGGATTTATCCTACTGGCTACTGTGTTACTCGTGGTCTATCGAACAAGTGCTGAGCCAGTACTTGATAACGTCATGACGTTTATTACGTTTCGCATGGATTGGGCGTTTCAGTTTCTGACGTTCGGTTTATTTATATTTTTAGTTTGGCTTGCGTGGAGTAAGTTTGGGCACATTAAGTTAGGAGAAGGGAAACCAGAGTTTTCGAGTTTCAGTTGGGGCGCTATGCTATTTACCGCTGGAATGGGAACGAGTATTATGTACTGGTCTATGATTGAACCGATATCATACTTTTCAGGACCGCCATTTGGAATAGAGCCTGGTACACAAGAAGCAGCTGAGTGGTCACTTACATATGGATTATTTCATTGGGGAATTTCGGCATGGTCACTTTATGCCTTTCCTACCGTTGTCATTGCCTACTCCTATTTTGTGAGAAAAAGACCTTCGTTAAAAATCAGTACTGCTTTAAGTGGAGCGCTTGGTAAACATGCAGATGGATGGGTTGCAAAGCTGATTGATGTGCTTGTTATTTGGAGTTTGGTAGGGGGACTTGGAACGTCACTCGGTCTTGGGGTTCCGATGGTATCTGCAGTTGTCGGCTCTATTTTATCAATTGAGCCATCTATAGGATTAGACGCTGTAATTGTCACGCTTATTACGATAGTTTATTCGGCAAGTGCTTACTTAGGATTACAAAAAGGGATTAGAAGATTAAGTGACTTTAATATATATTTAGCAGTCGCACTAGCGGCTTTTGTATTCATTGCAGGTCCTACATCATTTATCCTTACGTATTTTTCAAATAGTTTTGGATTAATGCTACAAAATTTCACGTTCATGAGTTTCCATACGGATCCGATTGGGCAGGGTGGGTTCCCGCAAGGATGGACAGTGTTTTACTGGGCTTGGTTCGCTGCAACAGCCATGTTCATGGGACTATTCGTCGCTAGGATTTCCAAAGGTCGGACGATACGTGAATTGATCACACATATGTTATTGTGGGGTTCCATCGGGGGCTGGGTGTACTTTATGGTCTTCGGCGGTTACTCGATGAATTTGCAACTGCAAGGAATTGTGGATTTAGCAAAAATCGTAACAGAGCAAGGCGGACCAGCTGCGGTAGTGGAAATTCTCCGTACTTTACCGATGGATGTTTTAATACTGCCGTTTTTCGTTATTGTCGGGGTAGTGTTCTTATCTACTTCTATGGACTCTGCGACATATATTCTAGCAGCAATCGCTACAAAAGAACTACAACCAGGTGAAGACCCTGCACGCTGGCATCGAATGGTTTGGGGAGCTGTATTGGCGATCCTGTCTCTGTCTTTACTATTAGTAGGGGGACTTCGTGTCATACAAACGTCAGCAGTAGTTGTAGCGGTACCGATATTTATTATTTACATTTTACTTCTTGTTTCGCTAATCAGATGGTTACGAGAAGATTTTCCTAGAGTGAACTTAAACAAATAATTGGAGGCATTCACTATGGTATTTAACGTAAGAGAAACGAATCGCACAATACGTACTACATTCCCACACGCCACGAAAGAGTTATCGAACGTGATGATTCCTTTATCAGATGGGACACAATTAGCAGCGCATATTTGGTTGCCGAAAGATGCGGAAACTGCTCCTGTACCCGCAGTTCTGGAATACTTGCCGTATCGTAAAAACGAATTTACGGCATTGCGGGATTCGCTCCGCCACCCTTATTTTGCTGGTCATGGCTATGCGAGTATTCGAGTGGATATTCGCGGTACAGGAGATTCGGACGGTATTTTATATGACGAATATTTGAAACAAGAACAAGATGATGCGTTAGAAGTATTAGATTGGATTACGAAACAAACGTGGTCAACGGGCAAAGTCGGGATGATCGGTAAATCATGGGGAGGCTTTAATGGTCTGCAAATCGCGGCCCGTCAGCATCCAGCATTACAAGCGGTCATTACATTATGTTCAACGGATGATCGGTATGCAGATGACGTCCATTATAAAGGGGGAGCTATGCTTGCTTCGGATATGCTGTGGTGGGCGAGTACGATGTTTGCGTACAACGCACGACCACAATTTCCAGAAGTTCGTGGGGAATCGTGGAAAGAAAATTGGCTGGAGCGTATGGAACTCACACCACCTTATGTAGAAGAGTGGGTTCGTCATCAACGCTATGATGCTTATTGGAAGCACGGTTCTGTTATTGAAAACTATGAGGATATTACGATTCCTGTCTTTGCGGTTGGCGGTTGGGCAGATGGTTATACGAATGCCGTTCCACGTCTACTTACTGGTTTAAAAGGACCTAGAAAAGGCTTAATTGGTCCGTGGGCGCATGAATATCCGGAAATGGCGGTACCTGGTCCGCAAATCGGATTTTTACAAGAAGCTGTTCGTTGGTGGGATCATTGGTTAAAAGGTGAAGAAACCGGCATTATGGACGAGCCGATGGTACGAGTCTATATGCAAGATAGTGTTCCGCCACAAACGGATTATTCGTATCGCCCTGGACACTGGGTAGCTGAACAACAATGGCCGCCTGAGAACATTAAAGAAAAACAATTATTTTTGAACGGTAAACACTTAAGTGAATGTGCTGAAGGTAAAGAAGTAATTGTCTCGTCAGTTCAGCAACATGGGCTGTATGCAGGAGTTTTCTGTCCATTCGGTCAACCGGGGGATTTGTCCGCAGATCAGCGGATTGAAAATGGCATGGCAGTTGTTTTCGATGGAGTGCCTGTAGAAGAAGAGCAAGCAATTTTAGGGGAGCCCGAATTCCGCTGTACCATTACTTCCGATAAAAAGTCAGCTCATTTAGTCGTTCGTTTGAATGACGTAGCGCCGGATGGCTCTTCGACACGAGTGACGTGGGGGGTATTGAACCTCACGCACCGCGACAGTGATGAGCAGCCAAGTCATCTAGAGCCTGGGAAAGCATATGATATAACAGTGAAAATGAACGTGATCGGTCATACATTACAAAAAGGGCATCGCTGGCAATTAGCCGTATCGCCAAACTACTGGCCGCATATTTGGCCGTTTCCTGAAGCAGTGACGTTCACGATCGATACAGGGGAACAAACGTCATTAGTTTTGCCACTGAGAGATTCTAAAGAATTCGATCATACGCTGGAGCCTTTCGCGCAGGCGGAAACTGCCCCGGTACTAGAAAAAGACATTATGCGTGAGGCGGGGCGGACGCGTGAAATAAAGCATGATGTAGCAACAGGAGTCTGGACGCTCGATGACTTTTCTGATGAAGGAAAGCGCAAGTTGCATACGAATGGACTGGAATATGGCAGCACGAACCGCAACGTCTATACAATAAGAGAAAATGATCCATTAAGCGCTCGTGTAGAGTGTGACTGGACATTAAGTGTTGGCAAAGACGAGTGGCAAACATACTTAGAAACCAAAAGTATTATGTCAGCCGACGAAACAAATTACTATCTTTATAATGAATTGAAAGCGTGGGAAGGGGATCAAGAAGTTTTCCATAAGAAATGGGAAGAGAAGATCGCACGTGATTTCACGTAACAGGATATGTATATACCGCTGAGGCTGTCTGAAGTATGTGTCCGTAAGTCAGATGGTGTTCGTCCAGAATTTAGAGTGGGATAAGTGACTTCTCCTTTGCCGTGTAGAAAATGAGTGTACGTATGAGGATTCTCCCGAGAGAAACCGGACGCTTTCCTGAGGGGACGCGGCGGACTCGCCAGAAGTGCGTTGGCGATTACGCCTGACGCGCTGATCCTCCAGGAGTCGCCGGTTCTTCCGGGAGAATCCTTGAGTTTGTGTCTGCAAGTCAGTTTGTGTTCGTCCAGAAATAGAGTGTGGTAAGTTCCGCTTTCTGAACAGTGTGGGTGAAGCTTTGGATTGCCTGATTGAATACATATAGAGTCATTTCTTTTTCCACTCAGTTCATCGAAGAAGTCATAGTAGCAGATAATACTTCACTGCTATCTAACTTCAAAAGCGGTCGCATTGTATTAGACAAGTCTACTTGGTTTTCACTACCTACAAAGAGGTATTTGACTGTTTTGCCTACACAAAGTACGGCTGAAGCTGGAAGACGATCGACTCCGGGAGGTTCAGGGAAAGCCGTAGCGGAGGACGGCTTTTGCGAGTGAAGCGCAGCGAGAAGGAGCACATTTTTGCACTGACAGGTGTAACTCGCAGAGCTTGACGGTCCACCGCGCCCCCTCCGGAAAGCGTATCGTCTGGAAGCGCAAGCCGCAAAACTCCTCAAGTCAGCGTCAATCCATCCAATCGCCTACCTCGCTTTTAAATGAATGACTATATCACCTGGGTAATGAACAGATGTAGCTAGATCTATTTCTTGTAATGTTCAGCAGCATCCGCAATTGCTTTTGTTGCATGTACTGTACCAAAAGGATGTTCAGGTGGTGCATAGATAGAATATAGTGTAATAGATTCATTACCTATATTTTTAAGATTATGCCATTTTCCAGCAGGTATGATGATACTATCACCTGCTTCAACAACTCTGAAAAAGTCTAATCGTTCTCTCGTGTCCCCCATCTGAACTAAGCCTTGACCGCTTTCTAATCGGATAAACTGATCTACATCAGAATGAAGTTCTAATCCAATCTCCTCTCCAGGTTTAATATTCATCAAAGTTAATTGTAAATTTTCTCCCGTCCAGAGAACCGTACGGAAGGTGTTGTTTTGCTTTGTCGCTTTTTCTATATTCAGTACAAGTGGGGTTGCACCAAAATCAGTGATATTCTTCGTATTATAGACATCATCCATACGTGTTGGTGGAAGTTGTACCGGTGTCGGAAAAAAATTCATGCTATAAAACGGTACATAATAGCACGCATTCAGAAAGTAGGGATAATAAGTAATGATACTCAATCCTTTCGTGTTCTTTGTCTACTTAACATATGCAAAATGTCTAAAGAAGTGTACAGAAAATGAGATGCTTCTGACGAGTAGGTGTAGAGGTAGTGTAGACGTTAGGATTCTCCTTTCAGAAATCGTATCGTCTAAGCAAGTCGCAGGACAATCCAAGTCAGCGTAACTTCATACATTCCACTCGTCAGTCGTTTAGTTGGAGGTGGAATTGTATATGTTGAGCAGCAGATTTCGCTAGTGCTTTTGCTTCTTCTAGTGTGTCTCCTGATGCAATGACATACGCATAGCGATGCCCCATAGATAATGGAGGAGTAAGCCACGTTCCTTTTTTAGGTTTAATATAAACTTCTTTTACACCTGCTGACTTCATTGCCCGTCCTTTTCCTGTAACTTTCTCCAAAATTCCTTTCTGATCTACAATGACATATTGTGTATATACGTACCGCTGATGCATAGGCGTCAAGTTCGGTACATCGCCTACGTATAATTTGAGAGTTTCCTCAACTACATCAAAACCGAACGCAACTTTTAACATACTATTCATCGCTCCGCCTGAAATCCGGGGATTGATTTCGATTAAACGCCAACCACTTTTCGTTTTGCGTAGCTCCAGATGAAGAGCCCCGTTCCGTATGTTAAGCGTTTCTTGGATAGATTCAAGAACATCCTTAATACTATCGTGCAATTCATGAGGCACGTGTCCTAATACACCGTATCCTGTAATGATGAAACGTTTTCCGATCGTAATCTCTTGTTCGATCACTCCTATTATGTTGACTGAACCATCACAAATCATCGCTTCGACTAAATATTGATCTCCTTCAATAAATTCTTCTATAATAATCGCTTCTTCAGGTGTTTTTCTCTGAAACATGTCAACTGCCCGGTACATTTCCTTTTGATTATATACTTTTAAGACGTTCTTTGAGCCGGTCGATGAAGAGATTTTTACGATTAGAGGATAAGAAGATAAATGGTTTAATGCAGGTAGTTCAGGACTTTCTCCAGGTGACAGCGTGAAATGGGCTGGAGTATACGGTTGATCTGCAAGCCGTTCCCTAGTCAATGATTTACTTTCCATAATTTCTGCGGCCATGGCAGAAGTTCCGTTCGGACAAAATTCTTCACAAAGTTTACTTGCTGTCGCTACATAGGAATCGATAAAGCTGACGATTGTTATCACTTCATTTCCTCTCGCCTGTAATTTGGCCACTTCTTTTTTCATAGCAGACAGAGAAGTGATATCGACAAATGTCATTTCGTGGATATCTGTGTACTCTCTCCGCTGACGGATCTGTTTTTCATTTTGGGTAAATAAAACGGTAAAGTATCCAAGACGCACGGCAGCCTGGACAGCTTCTCTACTGGAACCAGATTTATTTGTCCCGATAAAGATGATAGTTTTCAAGAAATCCACTCCTTCATAATCAGAGACTCTTTGTATCGTATGAAGGAGTTGATAAAGAACCTAGTTAGATGCCATGGCTAAGAGTACTATCTTGAAAACATCAATTGCCTATGTCACTTGTAGCATGGATACATACAAATACATAGAGAGAATTATAATTTGAGAAGGGGAAGTGTGTTGGAGGCGATAGTATTTCTCGGTGCATCTACGTCAGGATCCAGTCAAGATGCCATTTCAGCAACTAGGCGATTAGGCTATAAAACTATCCTTATGACAGATCGGAAACAGCGCAAAAGCAATGAATTCTACTCCATTGATCATGTGGTACATATGGAATCAATGGAAAGGGAGATGATTAAGAGAAAAATAATCGAATGGTCAGACATATATGCAATTCGCTTACTTGTCAGTTTTGTAGAACCTTATGTTTCACTTGCAGCTTCATTATCAAACGAGTTTTGCCGAACACGTATATCTTGGCGAGCCATGCAACGAATGGAAGACAAAATAGGCACGCGAACGGCATTATTAGATGATCCAACGAATTGCGATTTCACAATTATTTCCAATGAATTTATTGGAAAGTTGACAGAACAAACTACATTGAAGTTTCCAGTAATTATAAAAAACCCTCTATCTACAGGTTCCAAGAATGTGTATTGTATTGAAAATGATCAAGACTTTGAGTTGGCGAAAAAGAAATTATCCAGCCGATTTCCAAATCAGTCAAGCATCGTGGAAGAGTATGTAGAAGGAACTCAATATGTCATTGAAGTAGTAGTGTGTAATGGCAAACCTGTAATTGTTGCAGTTATTCAGCAAGAAATTACGAAACGTATAAGTTTTATCGTGACAGCTTACAATGTGCTAGTGAATATGGAGGACATCATGTATGTAGAACTTACAGAAACAATACAGTCCATCATGAAAAAAATAGGGCTTCATCATGGGGCATGTCATGTGGAAATGCGTTATACAGATAAAGGATGGAGATTAATAGAAATTAATCCGCGGATTTCCGGCGGAGCAATGAACCGAATGATTGAAGAATCTACAGGTATCAATTTGGTGGAAGAAACGATTAAGTTATACCTAGGTGAGACTCCTAATTTCATCCGAACGGAAAATCGTCCTGTCTATACATCCTATATTACGTTTACTACTTACGGCTATTTACTGAAAGTCAAAGGTGTGAAACAAGCGGAATCTTCTCCCGGTGTTGTCAATGTACACATAAAGCCCGCTATTGGTGAGATCGTGATGCCTGCTATATCTATGGGGTATCGGTATGGATATGTTATGGCAGTGGGTAAGACCGAAACAGAAGCAAAAAGTAGGGCTGAACAAGCAATTCGGTTGATCAAATATTATATAGAACCTATTTAATACACATATCTTTCATAGGAGGGAGGGAAAAGTAGATGAAAGAATGTTGTCTCAACAGCGCATTACACACATTGTGGAATGAGCAACTACTCCTTTCAACATTCGGGAAGGATTTTCAATTTATTTGTGATGTATCATTACCGGATACGATACCTTTTATGTTGCAGACGAAGGAACAATCACTGTCAGTCATAAGTGACGGGGGGATTACTTCCTACTTTCGTTTGGATAAAATGTACGAAGATTGCTCGTTAGTGCGCTTATCTATGCTTCAGCCGGTAGATATGGAAGGGCATCCAGCTTACAATCCAGAAGATCTATATGCTCTTAAAAAAACTTCGCACTGCATACTCGTAGATAGTTGCTGTTTCTGTGCAATTATTCCCTTATCCCCGAAGTTAGTAGATCGTCCGCTTCCGATTATTGAATCCAAGACGTAGCGATATTTTTAGTTACTATTAAGCCTGTTTATTATCCGGAAAGCATATCGTCTTAAGCAAGACAATCCAAGTCTGCATCATTCCATCCGATCGCCATATTCACCCGCTTTTTCATCGCCTACCTCGCTTTTAAATTTATGAATGTACTATAAGCAAAGTTATAAAAAAGGAGAATGTCTATGACGTTAATAGGTATGCTGCATCATCGCAAAGATCCTAAAACCGTTGTGAAAGCATATGCGTTCGCGGCTGTGGCGGAAGCAGAAGGAGCACAGTTTTATTATTTTTCACCAGGAGAAGTAAATTTTTTGCATCAAACGATTAGAGGACAAGTGTATAAAAACGGGGAATGGAAGACTGCGACTATGCCTTTTCCAGACGTTATTTACAATGCAGGTAGTCCAGAGAAACTGATGAAGGCGAAGAACGTCATCGATAGATTGAAGCAAGATATACCATTTACGACGTATTCTATTGGGAATAAGTGGAGTGTTAATCGTCGTTTACATGAAGCGAAAGACTTTGCGAATTATTTAATTCCGACAGAAGTGGTGAAAAATTCAGACCATGTTTTGCGATTTATGGCCGCTTTTGAAAAAGTCGTATTCAAGCCAATTGATGGACGGAAAGGAAAAGGAATATTTTTCATCGTTCAAGAAAATGGCAGATGTATTGTGAATGGGGAAGGCGTGAATAACCTATACACCGAAAATCAATTAAAAGAGTTTGTAAACAAACAGTTGGCTAGGGAAACATTTATCATTCAACCTTATATCCAATCGGTCACTCAATCCGGGCAAGTATTCGATTTTAGATTGCATGTCCAAAAAAATGGAGAAGGAGAATGGGTAATTACAACGATTTACCCCCGCGTGGCTCCTAAAGGCTCGATTATCGCAAATATTAATAGTGGTGGCTATACCAACTATTTAGATCCTTTTTTAGAACAAGAATTTAACGAAGACGCGTTTAATATTAAAAAGAAATTAGAGTATTTCTCAATAGCTTTGGCTACTCATTTAGATAAACTTCAAATGGAGATTTTTGGTGAAATGATAGATGAAATTGGTGTGGATATAGGCATGGATGAACGCCAAAAATTTTGGATTTATGAAGTGAACTGGCGCCCTGGTTGTCCACCTGCATTCTATCTGGAATTAGATGTTGTTAAAAATACGATTCTATATGCCCAATATATTGCGAAAAACCAACAAACCATACAAAAAAAGATTAAGGAAGCTAAACGAAGGAAATTACGAAACAAACAAGAAGTACCGATAATCGCTATTACAGGAAGTGCGGGAAAGACAACGACTAAAGCTTTCTTATCATCGATTCTTTCAAAGAAATGGAAGGTCTTCGAATCAAAAGATTATTGGAATACGACAGAACATACGAAAAAACATGCTGAAGAAATTAATTCATCTCACCAAGCAGTCGTTTTGGAATACGGCATGGCCTACCCAGGTGTTATTACTGAGCACTGTCGAATCATTCAACCTACTGTCGCCATCGTGACAAATATTGGGTTAGCTCATGTTGGAAATTTTGACGGTGATCCGAGAAATGTCGCAAAGGCTAAATCAGAATTAATACACGGCATGGATCAATTTGGAGTACTATGTTTAAATATGGATAATGAAAACTCAAAATTTTTAGAAACTGAAATGTTTAAAGGACAGACGTTGACGATTGGTATTCATAAAGAAGCTGATTATCGTGCGTATGACGTACAATACGTCGAGCAAGGAATGACGTTTAAGATGCTGTTAAAACACGAAGAATTAGAACTGTTCATACCTATTTTCGGTGAGCATCATGTATATAATGCATTGGCTGCTATTGCGATTGCTGACCATTTTGGATTTTCTCCTATGGAAATTAAAATGGGATTGCTTTTCAAAAAGCCACCTAGACGCTTAACAATATATGACTGCAGAGATCATATTACTCTTATTGATGATACTGTGCATTCTCATCCTGAGGGTGTACGCGCTGCTATAGATGTTTTAGTGAATCTTGCAAAAGATAGAAAAATAGCGGTGATTGGTCAAATGAGGGAATTAGGTGATCTGCGCCAAAAAGAATATCAGAAGATAGGAGAGTATATTCAACAACAAGGGATAGATGTTCTGATTACGTACGGTTTTAGAACAGAGGAAATAGGGATGCAGGCGCAGTTGAAAGGAATGAAAGCGGAGAATATTTATCATTTTACAGATCGCGAGAAATTACATGCATTACTGCCGAATCTTATTAAAGAGAATGATACGATTCTTGTGAAGGGGGCAAGTAAAACAAATATGTTTGACACGGTGAAGTTTATAGATAATTTATTTTCAGAATAAAGGATTGGATTGCTCATAGTTTTATATTTAATGATACAAATGCAATGAGTATGTCTGACATGTTGATGTGCGTTGCAACCCGACGAGTTTTGGAGGACGAGGAGAGGCTGACCCTTAGTGTCTTGCGGCTTGCGCTTCCGGACTCCAGAAAGCGTCCGGTTCTGTAGGGAGAATCCTAACACGTACATTAATTCTACAACTCTCCGTTCAGGCATCTCATTTCCAAAAACCAATTTCTTTGAATAAACAAGATTATTATTTTCTGTATACTTGATAATCTGATTCGTTTCTTGATTAAGCATTTTGTAAAAACGACTCTCTATTGCTTAGAGTGCAGATGTTGTCTCGGAAATAGTCATTACTTATTCAGTTGGCATATAACCAATGACTTCATAAGTATTTGAGTCAACAACGATTTCGGGTGTCCCAGTAACAACGTTTTTTACATCTTTAAAAGAAACGACTAAAACTTCTTGGTTTTTATACTTTTTATCCAATAGAACGTATCGATTATCGGCAATGGTTTCTTTTACATCTGCGCTATGCCAGTCATCTTCAGCTGTAGTGTCCCAACCTTTTTCCTTTACATATGCCCATGCAACAACTCTGACATCATCATAGTTATCCACATGATCTGTAGGTTCTAAGCTAGTTTTATTTGCGCAACCTGCTACTAGTATAGCTGATAGCACGATTAAGAAAAAGTATGAATATTTCACTTTGCCCCACCCCCTTGTACCGTTAGACGGCCTAAGCATAAATAAGTTACGATTCCTTCTTTTTCTTAGTTGCGTAAGCTTTTTGTCCATTCGTAGTTCAAGAAGCGGCATAGACTATGCTAGGAGGAAGTGAAAAGATGAGACCATTATCCGTGGAATCTGTTTGCGGGATTGTAGGAGGGAAGTTGTTGCATGGAAAAAAGGATTGGCTGATCAGGTATGGTGCCTATCGTTTAAAACAAGTTAAACATCCTCAGACATTGTTGTTTTTAAAAGGAAGAATCATTGATTGGAAACGATTTAACTCCTTTTTTCCAATTGCGATTGTAACAGATCGAAAAGTCAGGGCAAATGAAATTGTAGAAGGTGTAACGATTATTCAAGTGAAAAATGTAGATGATGCTTATTGGAAATTTGTTAACTACTACAGGGACAGTATAGATATACCTGTGATTGCTGTGACCGGTACATCAGGAAAAACGACCACGAAGGAAATGATTCGCCACTTATTGACGTCAGATCATATGATAGCTAGTACACGCAGTACTAGCAATTCCCGAACTGCTCATTTAACCTATTTGCTAAGTATGGACGATTCAACAGATGCCGCTGTTTTTGAAACGGCTGTTGGAGCACCGGGGGATATTACTAACGCTGCTGCGTATTTCAAGCCGACCATTGGGATTATTACAAATATAGGGGAACACCACTTGGATTATTGCAAAACAATAGAAGGCTATATTGCCGCAAAAGGAGAGATGTGTAAGGTACTTGAACCGGACGGTGTATTAATTGTTAATGTTGACGATTATAATACACAGACACTCGGCATGGCTAATTTCCCAGGAACTCTTGTAACATTTGGCATCTACACACCTTGTGATTATCGTGCAATCGATATATCCTACTCGTCTGGTGGCATGAGTATGACTGTCAACTATAAAAATGAAAAACAACGAATGTACGTACCCGGACTTGGAGTGCATCAAGTATACAATGCATTAGCAGCTATCGCGGCAGTTCATCAACTGAATATAAGTTTAGGTGAAATTGCGTTGCGTCTTCATTCATTTCGTCCTATGGAAATGCAATTACAGCTTTTCGAAGGGATCAATGGATGTACTGTTATTGATGATACGTGGAGCATTACGACAACCTCTCTTGAAGCAGCCGTAAATGTATTACAAGACATCGGAGCAGGTCGGAAAAAAATCGCAATCATTGGGACGATTACGGATTTAGGTTCATGGGGGAATGTGATCCACGATCGAGCAGGAGAGATTATTGCAAATAGCGCGATCGACGTCTTGATCACAATGGGACAACATGCGAAAGGAATGGGAGAATCAGCTCTTAAACACAATCCGTTCATGGAAGTGCATATGTTTACACACCCTTTACCTGCTTACCAACTACTTACACAACTGCTCCATGAAGATACTCTTGTTCTTATTAAAGGAGATATGTATAGTGAGACAATTAAAAAGTTGTCCATTCTATTAAAGAGAAATAGAGATGGAAAGGAAGTACGTGATTGAAGCCTATAAAAGTAAAAGATATAAGAAAATTATTAGATGGCATCATAATTACGGGCTCTGAAGATTGGATAGTAGAAGATGCCATTTATTATAACCGCCACGATCATACAAAGCGCCATTCTTTGCTATTTATTAGCAGAGATGACGTAATAGATTGGGAAGCAATCGATAGAAAAGGGCCTTCTTTACTTATTACAGATAAGCCTTTTAGTGAAGTAAGAAACGTACCGAAAACGATCACGATCTTACAAGTGAAAAGTTTGGTTCAGTCTTATTGGAAGTTCATCACTTACTACCGCGGTCAATTTGATATACCAGTTGTGACGATTACAGGCACATGCGGAAAAACAACAACAAAAGATATGATCAAACATATACTTGAAGCGACTTGGAATGTTCAGGCGTCCATTAGTAGTCAGAATGAACCGAGACGTTCCCTGCCTTATTTAATGGGGATTGATGAGAATACGGAAGTGGCGGTTTTTGAACATGGACTCGGCAATACAGGGAATATTACACATCAATGTTTAATCTATCAACCGACCATCGGAATCATTACGACTATAGGAGTTCATCATCTAGACGGATGTGGAAATCTTGAAGGGTATATTCGGGCGAAAGAAGAGATTGTAGGAGGCATTCAAAAAGGAGGCACACTCATTTTAAATGCAGACGATACTCATACAAAAAAACTTCGACTCCAATCATTTACGGGGAAAATCATCTATTTCGGAACAAGCAAACACGCACAATTTAAAGCTGATAATATACTATTCGGAAAAGGCGGCATGAATTTCACTCTCCGAGTAGACCAGAATCGTTATCCTGTTTTTGTCCCAGGGTATGGGGAGCATCAGGTAAGCAATGCATTAGCGGCATTGGCTGCGATCCATGAGCTGGGAGTGCCGCTAGAAATAGCCATCTCACGATTAAAATCCTACCGTCCGATGGGCAGACACCTAGAGTTTACGGATGGAATTAATGGAAGTACGATTATCGATGATACATGGACGAACAACCCGACGTCTGTAGAAGCGGCTTTGAATGTTGTAGATACGCTCGGTAAAGAAAAACAGGTAATCGTGATTCTTGGGGATATTAATAGATTAGGGAGTTTCGAGAAAAAGTACCATCAGGAAATTGGGAGTATGATCGCCAAAAGAAATATCCATACGCTAATAACTATCGGTAAAAAAGCAGAAGAAATAGCCAAACAAGCAAGAAAGGAAGGGAGTCTTGCGGACATTAGAATATTTAAAGACGTACATGAGGTTGGTCACTCATTGAATCATCTTTTAAATAAACAGTCTCTTGTGCTTATTAAAGGACCGATGTCGAGTCGTGGAATGATCGACTTCGCAAATCGATTGAAGAAGTGAAGAGACGAAGGGGGCTATCGGGTAAGCTTCTTACATGAACCAAACAGAGAAAACGAGTCGTTTTTCTCTGTTTGGTATAGTTGATTATTATTTATAATGCAAAGTAGCTAGCTATTTTGTAGCATGAGATTAGTAAGTGATCGCTGAAAATAGTTTCATTGTTTTACTTAGGAGTTTACAGAGAAGATCTATTACTGACATTACGCGTTAAAACACGCTTGGCTGTAATATAACGATCTGCATAATAGTCAGCAAGAAGAACGCGTGTAATCACTTCACCGGTGCTCGGTATAATCAGCCTATGCTCCCCAGCGTATATAGCAACTAAGCTTGGAGTTTTAGACCCTATCGCACTACTAAAGAAAATGAGATCTCCTTTTTGCAAGGCAGAACGAGAAACGGTAGCTCCTTTGCTTTGCAACTCTTTTATAGTAGAAGAGTTTAACATGACGCCATTATTTTTATAAATATAGTTGATAAAGCCAGTAGTAGTGAACCTTTTTGCACTTTCATTGTTCACTGTCCCTATAGTAGCTTTGTTCTGAAGGTCATATGCGCTACTGACTATTTGATCTCCTATAGTAGCGGGAGAAGAAGGTAATAAGCTCGGAATGACTCGACGCGCTCCAAAATAGTTCTCTGTGTAGTATGCTTTATCACGTAAGTCTGAAATAACGATATTTTGTTTAGAGTCCGCCATATGAATAACTTTATTGTCCCCTATATACATCGCGACATGATCAGGATCGGTTCCTGTCTTTTTACTTCTGAAAAATAAAAGATCTCCTTTTTTCCATTGTCCTTTAGAGACAGCGGTTCCTTGTTGCATCATATAGTCCTCATTGTATGTCGCAAGATCAACCCCATTTTTCTCAAAAATATACATGATAAATGTAGCGCACGAGAATTTGTAAGGGTATGTCGGTTTGTATACCGCAGTGCTGTATGTAGATTTCCCCATTAAACTTTTAGCTGTGCCGATTAACTGATTTGCTGTTTCGTCTGCTTTTTGTTGTGCAGATAGTGTGGTCGGTGTAGCAGCATAGACGATATCCGAATGGTGCATACTAGGCATAGCAAATGAACTGCCAATAATACAGGTGATGAGTGTTGCAGATAAGAGTTTTTGTTTCATTTTACATCCTCCAAGAAGTGTGAGTTACATTGCGAAATGATCTTAGCATAAAAAAAGTAGACTGTTATGAGGTAAATTTATCCACTGCCAAACGTATAGTAGAGTAGTAGCCGTCTATTCTAGACGTAGAGCTCTTTTTTACAAATAGATTACAACGTCATATTGGGAAATTGAGGAATATATTGTATTGACGATCAATAGCATCTCTAAAAAATTTTGACGTAAAATTACATAAAGAGTCTTTTCATGTTCGTCTACTCATAATTTTTTGTGTAGTCTTGGAAACTAAACCTTTTATCTCATCAATTCACAAAGTATACATATGTAAGCGTTATGACTTTGAATGAATTGTGAAAACATTCACAAGGTGGTTACTATATGTTAAAAAAAGCGTATGATAAGAGTAACAAAAGAAGTGGGTCATAGATTCTTATAATGGGAATCCAAAATACAAACCAAAAAGGAGAATGAACAATATGTGGGTAATCACTTTGTTCGAACAAGAAAATGTACGGATTTTTGAATATGCGGAGAAGGCAGAAGCGACGACTGCTATGAAGCAATTTAACGAGTACGCTGTTCTATCCTTTACTAAATAAATACTGATGATACTTTATATAACAAGATCTTTTAAAAAATAAAAAATATAAAAATCAAAAGGAGAGTAAATAAACATGTGGGTAATTACATTGTTTGATCAAGAGAACGTACGGATTTTCGAATATGCGGAGAAAATAGAAGCTACAAATGCTATGAAGAATTTTAGCAAGTATGCAGTTCTATCGTATACAAAGTAATCGCATGATTATGCACTCACAGCCGCTTCTGCTGTGAGTTTTTTTGTCTGTACGTATGTAAGCGGTACCGTATAGAATCCGTATGAGAAAAAATGCTATATCGAATCATGCCATATTTTGTTTATATTTAAATCAAGTTATTTACGTAATTCATGCATAAATTAATTACCAATTAAAAGAAAACGTTTGCAGTCACAATTCCGACACATGTAAGCGTTTTGACTTTGAATGAATTGTGAAAACCTTCACATATAGGTTCCATTTGTTGTAGAACAGCGTATGATAAGAGTAACAAAAGAAATTGATTAGCAGATTCCATTCAGGGAAATATATGATCAATTAAAAAGGAGACAGGACATCATGTGGGTAATTACATTATTTGATACAGAAAATGTACGAATTTTTGAATATGCGGAAAAAGCAGAAGCAACAAATGCAATGAAAAACTTCAGTAAATATGCAGTACTTTCTTATACAAACTAATTACAACCATTGACAATATAAAAAAAGGAGACTGGAAAACATGTGGGTAATCACTTTATTTGATACAGAAAACGTACGAATCTTTGAATATGCGGAAAAACTAGAAGCAACAAACGCAATGAAAAACTTCAGTAAGTATGCAGTACTTTCTTATACAAACTAATTAAGACCATTGACAATACAGAAATCAAAAGGAGATTGGAAAACATGTGGGTAATTACATTATTTGATACAGAAAACGTACGAATTTTTGAATATGCGGAAAAAGCAGAAGCAACAAATGCGATGAAAAACTTCAGTAAATACGCAGTACTTTCTTACACAAAATAAAATCAAGAAAAACCCGTAGCCTTCGTGCTACGGGTTTTTTGTATTTAGCAGAAAATAAGTTAAATTATAAAATAGAGTGAAATCCTGTGCTAGAATGTCCATAGGTTATAATTTTTACCTTCTTCTTAAAATGAAGTTTTGATTTAGAAAGGATTTTTTTATGCTGGCAAAAGTTAATACATGGTTACAGCGGCGAATCGCAATTCTAACACCGCTCAGCTTAGTTTTAGGCGTAATGTTTCACCAAGTAGGTGAACAGCTATTATTCATTGTTTCCTGGCTGTTTGCTTTTATGACATTCGTGGGCAGTTTAGGAATGAATGCTAAAGAAACAAAAATGGTTGTGAAATATCCGAGTTTCATCCTCGCAAGTATCGCTTTTTTGCACATACTTATGCCTATATGGGCTTACTTTCTTTCCACCTTATTCTTTGACGATCATTTACTTACAGTTGGCTTTGTATTAGCCGTCGCTATACCAACAGGTGTCACGAGTATTATTTGGGTATCGATCACACGGGGTAACTTACCTTTATGTCTATCCATCATTTTACTTGATACGTTATTAGCTCCGATTATACTGCCGGCGATCATTCATGTAGTGGCAGGTGAACGGATTGCAGTGGATACGACTTCGCTCATAGTGAACTTATTATGGATGATTGTTTTACCTACAATACTAGGTATCGTTTTAAATGAACTGACGAAAGGGAAAGTCCAAACGACGTGGGTGCCTAAATTAGCTCCGTTTTCTAAGTTGAGTTTATTTGCGATTGTTGGGATTAATGGAAGTGCTGCTGCCCCTTATGTAAAGGTGATCTCATGGGAATTAGTAGGTGTCATTGCATTGATCTTGTTTATTGCTGTCAGTGGATATGCAGGAGCTTTGACTATGGGGCATTTATTATGGAAAGACCCTGACATTGCGACAACGTTTATGTATGTAGCGGGAATGCGTAATATTGCAACCGGTGTGGTAGTGGCGACGACGTTTTTTCCGGCGAAAGTGGTTTTGCCGGTCGTTTTTGGTATGTTGTTCCAGCAAATATTGGCTTCGTTCTATAGTAAGGTAGCGGCGCGGTATAGAGCGTACCAAGTGCGTGCTGCATAAAGTAGAGTACTAAAATATGACCGCTTTCTGAAAACAGAGAAGCGGCCATTTATTTAATTTTTTTTGTTATTCTTGTTTTTAGACTTTGTGTCGAATTCTGCCGACAATTCTTCGTGTCTATTGTCGTTTGGATTGTTGTTATTACTATTGCTAGCGTCTTTGCTTTTATTTTGATACGTACCTAACGGGTTATGCGTACGCTCATTCATCGTTTTTTTGTTGTTTTTATTGCCCATAGTATACACCTCCTGCTGCCTAGTATGGTTAGGATGCCATGAATCATTCACTATGCGTTCATTTTTAAGCAGTGAAAAGATGATATGATAAAGTATAAAGGAGGTGTCTGTTTGAGAAATGTACCTAAATTACTTCTTGTGCTTTTAGTTTGTATGCTTATTTCGTTGCTAACTGGATGTTTGACTGCACAAGAAAAGCAAAGCACATTACCAGAGGAACCTCCAAAACAAACAACGCCAGCTGAGCCTATTTCTGAAAGTGACAAACAACAGGCAGAAGTTCTAGCAAAGATGCGAGAGTTGTCGATAGAAGAAAAGATTGGACAATTAGTGTTGATGGGGATTGAAGGGCTGCAGCTTGATACTAAAGCAAAAGATCTTATTGAAAAACAACATATAGGCGGCATTATTTTATTTAAACGAAACTTCGATAATGTTACGCAATCTTTACAGTTAATCAACGCAGTAAAGCAATCGAACGAAGCAGGACAAGTCCCTTTATTAATCAGTCTCGATGAAGAGGGGGGACGCGTAACACGTTTGCCTGAAGAATTGGTCAAAACACCTACCAATCGTTATATCGGGAATGTTGCGAATGGGAAGTTTGCATATGATATCGGAGAACTTCTTGGAAAGAAATTGCATGCGTTCGGTCTTAATATGGACTTTGCGCCTGTATTGGATGTAGATAGCAATCCTAACAATCCAGTCATAGGAGATCGTTCGTATGGTGCGGATCCCGAAATAGTAAGTCAAGCTGGACTTAACCAAGCGGAGGGAATGATTTCACAACAAATCATCCCTGTCGTGAAACATTTTCCAGGTCATGGGGATACGAGTGTAGACTCTCATATAGATGTGCCTGTTATAACGCATGATAAGAAAAGATTGCAAGAGATAGAGCTGCTACCTTTTAAGCGTGCGATTAAAAATGGAATCGATGCGATCATGGTCGGACATTTACTTGTACAAGCGTACGACCCACTTGTGCCTGCTTCAATGTCTAAGCCAGTCATTGAAGGGTTACTTCGTGACGAGCTTCAATTTAAAGGTGTAGTTATAACGGATGATTTGATCATGGGAGCTGTACAGAAAAACTATACAATTGGCGAAGCCGCTGTTCGAACGATTCAAGCAGGCGGAGATATTTTACTCGTGGGACATGGCTATGATCCGGTTCAACAAGTAGTAACCGCACTACGTGAAGCGGTCAATTCAGGCGAGTTGACAGAACAACGGATAAACGAAAGTGTCGAGCGTGTGTTAAAACTAAAGATGGAATATCAGCTAGATGATTTACAGCATGATTCAATAGATGTCGAAGATCTTAATCGACAAACAAAAGAGTTGCTGGCTCAATTGCAAGCTAACAAAAAATAAGGGGAAATTATGAAATGAGCGAACAGGTTCTATTACTGCATGGGTTTAATAAATCTTCATGTGATATGCAACCATTGGCACGTAACTTAGAAAGTTATGGATACGAATGCCAATCATTAAATTTACCGTTAACTAGACGAGAATTTGATTTTTCAACAGCACTTGTAGAAAATGCACTATACGATATAGCTTCGAAAAAGGATACGAAAATTCATTTAGTTGGGCATAGTACTGGAGGATTGTTATTACGCAATGTGCTAAAGGAAACAGAAGCGATTCAATCAATTGGTCGTTGTGTACAGATTGCTACACCAAATCGAGGAAGTCAACTGGCACATATGGCTAGTAAAATAATGGGTTATACGCAATATTTTCGTACTCTGAAATCATTGCACTCCACGTATATAGAAAAGTTGAAGTTGCCTGACACGACACCATTTCCGATTGGCGGGATAGCAGGAACACGTAATAACGTTTGGCTTGGAAAATTGTTGCCAGGAGAAAATGATGGTCTTGTGGAGTTAGCTTCCGTCCATTATCCAGGACTTTCAGATTTTGTCACACTGCATTATGGACATTTAGAAATACACCATAAACCAGAAGTAGCCGATTTAACAGCACACTTCTTGCAAACAGGTCGTTTTCACGACTAACGATGTTTGTTACAGTCTTTACATAGTATGTGTAAGATGGTCAAATGTATTTTCTGATGTATAGTAATCGTTCCCTCATTAAAAAGGGGACGATTTTTTTATTTGAAAAAATTCACAACTTATTACACATTGTACAATTTGGATTTATGGGCATGCTACGTTTGAGGGAATTGTGAGGAGGATGATTGTATGAACGGTTACGAAGATGTAGATCAGCTAAAGTCTTTTCGTTGTGATGATCGATGTGTATTATCGGTATATTTGAACACGAATCCAGCAGACCCCGAACAACAGCAAGCGGCATGGCGCATTCATCTAAAGTCCGGTTTGAAACGATTGGATGAATATATAGTTGCTTCAGGTGATGAAAAAGAATTGAAAGCGTATCGCTTGGTAAAAGATCAAGTGATGAAAGAAGTAGAAAATAAGCAAAATGATTTAGCGAAAGGTGTCATTATATTTGCGGCTGCCGCTCCACAATTATGGTCTGTCCATTATGTTCAAGTAGCCGTTAAAACAAGTTTTCATTGGGAGAATCATGCGGTGACAGAAGCATTGGAGTATATGATAAAAGCATATCCAGAAGCAGGTATTATACTCCCTAGTTACAGCAATGTGCGTATTTTAGATACCGCAATGGGTAGAGTTCACGATGAAGTCGTCTATGAGTTCGATTCGGGTCTAGATGTATGGAAGGAACAAAAAGGGGTGATTTCTTCTATACAACGTGGCGTTGGGGGCCATACAGATGGTTTTGATAAGAGACTTAAAGAAAACGTAGATCGTTTTTACAAAGATATGGGAACCATCGTGAATAAAATGAAAACAAAACGTGGCTGGAAAGAAATCCACGTAGCGGGTGAAGCGGAACTTGCCAATAGTTTCGCATCCATATTGCGTGAAAAGCCAGAAAGCTGTATACACAAAAACTTCGGCAAATTAACTAATAATCATATCATTCAAAAAGTCTTCGAATCCCGTTGATGAAATACAAGACAGGGCAATTCCTCACTATGGCTATGTCAACAAAAGAAAAAGGCAGGGACATACCGTGCAAAAAAGCGTAAAGGACACTTCGTTCTTTACGCTTTTTTTATTGTTAGTAACTATTTTTTGGAACATCAAAGTATAACGGAGCGGAAAAATTCTAACAAGCAAAGAGGTGCTCCTAAGGCTCCGCTTATGCTTACCCCGGGGGAAGCGTGGCTTTTGGATAACAGGGAAACAGACTTTATTTTAGTGTTATACAATCTATAGGTAATCATTTGTCTTTAAGCGTATTCGACTATATTAACAGTACGGGACGTCTTACAGAAGATGGATCGTGTAGTTGTAAAGAGGAGTAATGAAATGTTTCTAGAATAATAGTAAGACAAAGAAAGTAAAAGGAAGGTGGTACCTATGAGCCGTAGAAGAAAAATTATATTATGGAGTCTTAGTATACTATCGCTTCTAGCAGCCACGTTGGCAATAGTTGTAAACGCTTACATACTCAAATCTAAACCAGTAGTGGCTGGAGAACATGAAGTACTCATTCTTGATGAAGAAGTAGTAGTGACACGAGATGAAAAAGGAGTGCCTCATATTCTGGCGAAAACAGATGCGGATTTATATCGTGCACAAGGTTATGTACAAGCACAAGATCGATTGTTTCAAATGGATTTGGCGCGTAGACAAGCGAGTGGCAGATTAGCGGAAGTTGTAGGAGACAAGGCGATCGGCACAGATAAGTTATTCCGGACGTTTAGTTTGCGTAAAGCAGCAGAGTTATCTTATGAAGGTTATGGAGATCATGCAAAAGAAGTGCTTGCCTGGTATGCCGAAGGGGTGAATGCGTTTATAGAGGAAGTAAGGACGACGAAAAAACTCTCTTATGAATTTGCATTACTTGGCTATGAACCAGAGGAATGGTCACCTGTCGATTCACTGACGATTGGTAAGTATATGGCATATGATTTAGGTGGAAAATGGCAACCACAAGCATTTCGTCATTGGGCGTTTAACGAATACCCTGAAGATCAAGCAAAAGAACTATTAATCACTTATCCTGAAAATGCAGAATCGATAATCGCAGCGAATAAGCAATATCCTATTGAAATTGCAGGAAGATTCTTGCCTGAATTATCACCTGAAGAATTTAATGGGAGTAACAACTGGGTAGTGTCTGGTGAAAAAACAGCTTCAGGAAAACCGCTTGTAGCAGATGATCCGCACCTTGGGTTAAGTACGCCTTCTATTTGGTATCAAATGCATTTACAATCACCTGAACAAAACGTTGAAGGAGTCATTTTCGCTGGAATTCCAGGTATTATTTTAGGGAATAATGAACAGATTGCATGGGGCGTAACGAATGTAGGACCGGATGTGCAAGATCTTTATATAGAAGTACCTCATCCGACGGAAAAAGGAAAGTATCGCTATGACGAACAGTGGGAACAAGCAGAAATTCGTGATGAAACGATTAAAGTAAAAAATGGGGAAGATATTCCCTTTGAAGTAATTGTCACAAGGCATGGTCCTATTATTTCAGACATTATCTATTCCGAACAAAAACCGAAAGCACAGCTCTCTATGCAATGGACGGCATTGGAGCCAACTACTGAGTTAGAAGCGATTATGGAAATCAATAAGGCTACCAATTGGGAAAGTTTTGAAACTGCGCTTGAGAAATTCCATGCACCTGCACAAAATTTTGTTTTTGCTTCTACAGATGGAACAATCGCCTACAAAGCAAATGGACGTATTCCCATTCGTAAGCAAGGAGATGCACAATTGGCTGTACCAGGCGATTCCTCAGACTATGGGTGGACAGGATATGTTCCATATGACGAACTTCCGAGAGTAGTCAATCCAAAAGAAGGATTTATAGCAACAGCGAATAATGAAATAGTAGATAGCTCATATCCTTATCATATTACAAAGTTTTGGGCTCAACCTTATCGGTATGAACGGATAGTTGAAGTATTAAGAGAAGGAGATAACTTTACAGCGGAAGATATGATGCAGTTACAAATGGATCAAAAGAATTTATATGCTGCCGAGTTTTTACAATCAATGATCAGTTCTGTAGAAAAAGTAGATACCAATCGTGCGTTTGAAGAAAGCTTGACTGCATTGAAAAAGTGGGATCAAATAGATTCTAAAGAAAGTATTGCACCACTTATTTTCCACAAATGGATGAAGCAATTGCAAATAGATATGTTTCGTGACGCTATGCCAAAGGACGTTTATGCACTTATGCCTGGCAAAGCTCAAATAACAGATGAACTATTACGTAAAGGCTATGCAGGTGAATCCAGTGTTTGGTTAGATAAAAAACAAGGTGTGGATCAATGGGTATATACTGCTTTCAACAATGCACTAAAAGATATTGCAAATGAGTTTGGTGATAAGCAAAGTAAATGGGCATGGGGAAATTTTCATCAACTCACTTTTCCGCATCCATTGGCAAGTGCATCTCCTTTACTTGAAAGATTTCTAAATCCTCCTAGACAACCGATTGGCGGGTCCAATATTACCGTTCAAGCGGCTGCATTTAAAGATGATGGCTCCGTAAATCACGGGGCATCGTGGAGATTCGTAGCCGATTTGGCGGATTTAACGAAAACGTACCATATCGTCGGTCCAGGTCAAAGTGGTCACGTGAAGTCAAAGTGGTTCCACGATCAAGTGGATGATTGGGCGCGTGGTGAATTCCATGAAACTAGCCTAACGCAAGATATTTCAAAAGGACAAGTGTTAACTTTGAAACCAGTAAAAAATTAATGTCTTTGTAAATTGTATTTGCATCTGAGAAATCACTCGCTCTTTCTTGAAACACTACCAATACAGAATGTACGAGAAAATGATTCGGATAAACGGGCTTCTATTTATCCGAATCATCCTAAAACCTTCCTTGCGTGTTATACTAAATTACATCAAATTTCTACTGTAGCATCGGAGGAATCATCCAATGAAACATCTTGCAGGCGGTATCCAATGGACTGTCTTTCTTATCGCATCATCTATCGCAGCACCGATAGCAATCGCCCACGTTTTCGGGATGGATTCTGTTGAAACGTCGCTATTTATGCAACGAACGATATTTTTACTCGGTATCGCATGTCTAATTCAAGCATTTTTCGGGCATCGACTGCCTATAAACGAAGGACCCGCTGGTTTATGGTGGGGGATTTATGTGGTGTACGCGGGAATGGTAGGTATTTTCTATACAACATCAACAGACGCCCTGCAAGCTCTACAAAGTGGTATGTTCTACAGTGGAGTGCTGTTCATCTTGTTGGCCGCCACGGGAGTCATCACCAAGATGAAAGCTCTTTTCACACCTGCTATTACATTTACTTACCTCTTGCTGTTAATCTTGCAGTTAAGCGGAACGTTTCTAAAAGGTATGATAGGAGTCGAAGAAACAGGCGATTATTTGGATCCTATCATTTTAGGTGGAAGTTTTATCGTCTTACTAATTACGTTCATAGCTATGGGTAATAAACGACCGACCATTTCGAAGTATGCTGTACTCATTTCAATCGCGCTTGGCTGGGTATTATTTCTCCTCCTTGGTAAAACTCCTGAAGTCGCAAAAGTGTCCGATCAACTGATTCAATTTCCGAACATGTTAGTGTATGGTAAGCCAGTATGGGATGGCGGTGTATTAGTGACTGCCATCTTTATCACATTATTGCTAGTTGCCAATATGCTTGCATCCATTCGTGTAATGGAACATTTGTTAAAGCATTCATTTCACATAACACCACCGGACAGGCTACGCCAGGGAGCATTTGCATCAGGGATTATCCATTTACTGGCGGGATTGTTTTCTGCTATTGGTTCAGTACCCATTTCAGGATCTGCGGGATTTGTAGGTACTACACGCATGCCGTCGATCAAGCCGTTTATCATAGGGAGTTCATTGCTCGTAGTTTTGACTCTTTTTCCTAGCGTAATGGCCATTTTTGCAGCTCTTCCCGCACCTGTTGCATATGCAGTAACGTTCGCCATTTTCACAAAAATGGTCTCTATGGCTTTTAACGAACTTGATGAAGATCCAGAAAAAGACCGTGCGCGTCAAGCGGTTGCATTCGGTCTAATGGTCGGAGTAGGTACGATGTTTGTACCAGCAGAAAGCTTGTCGCAACTACCAGCCATCGTAGCTTCTACTTTATCGAATGGCCTAATCACCGGAACAATTTTGGCTATTCTCATTGAACAATATATGATGTATCGAACAAAGAAACGATTAGCACGCTAATATAAAAGTGAACTATCTAAAAGATGTCATTATTTGAAAAGATAAATGTCAATTATCTTAGCACTTGCCACTTTACTCTTTAAAACAGTCAATAAGAAAACCGCCAAAAATAGCTGACTCCTGCGAAGAGCTTCAAAATCTCGCGGAAAGAATGCTGTTTTGGCGGTTTTCGATTTTAAAAGCAAGGTTTTCTTTACGTTCTTTTGTTTTCTGTTTCACGATAAACTTGTTTAACTGCTTCACGATATTCTTTACCCGAAGCATTTTCTCGTACGCGCGCAGATTCGTTTGCCTCGGATTCGAATGCTAAGCCCATTTCTTCTTGAATAGTGTCTTTATGAAAAAGACGACGAACGCGTTTATTCATTGAACATCCCTCCTCTTTCTACTATGCTTCACTCAGCTGGAAAAAATACATAAATAGTGAGAGGTCTACAGTAGATAGAGGAATAGTGCAAGAAATGTCGAATGTGATAAAGTAGTAACATAATTCAGAATTGGAAGAGAGGAATGTACATGAGTAAAAAAGTTTTAATTCTTGGTGGAGATGCAGTGGAAGCATTAGAAATATTTTATCCGTACTATCGTTGCTTAGAAGAAGGGTTCGAGACGACAATCGCTTCTCCTTCCGTAAAGAAATTGTATACGGTCACGCATGACTTTATTGATGGGATGGAAACATATGTAGAGAAACCGGCCTATGGATTGGATTCTCAACTGGCGTTTAAAGATGTAGACCCGACTGATTACGATGCGTTGATTATTCCAGGAGGACGCGCTCCAGAATATATCCGTTTAGACGAGCATCTCCCTGCGATTGTTCGACATTTCTTTGAAGAAAACAAACCTGTCGCTGCAGTCTGTCATGCTGCGCAAGTATTATCTGTACTTCCGGACGTAATGAAAGGAAGGGAGCTGACAGCCTATATTGCATGTAAACCGGATGTCATAGCAACAGGTGCGACATATATTGAAAAGGATCTTCATACGGAAGGCAACCTCGTATCGGGACATGCATGGCCAGACCTTCCAGGATTAATGAGAGAATTTATGAAGATGCTTACTAAATAATTAGATAAAAAAGTGCGTGGTGGCATTGCCTCCGCGCACTTTTTTTATCTTGGCTACTACTGGTCAAACAGCTGCAATAACTATAAAGAACAGCAAAATCAGCAATGGAACAAAAATCACTAATGCAAAACCGAAAATAATCATCAGCACACTAAATCCTCTCCAAGAGGAGAAATGATGAACAATACCGATTCCTTTCGATAATATAATGAAGCCAAAAATGCTTAATCCAAACGTCAGAATATTACTTAATAATAAAAGAGTGGCTGGCAAACTCACAAACGCTACTGATTCATCCATCCCGATAAATATGCTTTTACCGAATACGACGACTAACAACAAGTTAATAGGGAGCATCCAGATGAGCGGAATCGAAGCAATAGGAGTCATTTGGAACATGTCACTAAAATTCCCAGTCCCTCCAAGCCACTTTCCTATCCAATTGTATAAGGCAGCGCTGATAAACAAACTAATGATGCTACCGATAAAAGTTGAAATAATTGCAAGCATAACGAGAACAATGAGTGGGAGATCGGGTATGAAATCGGTATCAGCAAAAGAAGTAAGTCCTACACTAATAGCTGATAACAATAAAATGAAAAAACTATAGCTCCATGTTTTGTATTCAAGCACATAACGAATCGTTTCTTTAGGTTGTGTCCAAATGGATATGAGAGGGTTCATCTAATCCCTTCCTTTCTATACATAGTATACGTTTCACTACATTTAAGGTTTCATAGAAAAGTAGATGTAATCCTCGTTCCTTAAAAATGAACTCATATTTGCTATACTTTGCTGTACAGAAACATAAGGAGGATCTTTTATGAAAAAATTATTTACACCCTATACCATTCGCAATATTACATTAAAAAACAGAATTGTGATGTCACCTATGTGTATGTATTCATCTGACAAACAAGATGGGAAAGTGGAAGATTGGCATAAAGTGCACTATCCTACTCGTGCAGTGGGGCAGGTCGGTCTCATCATTGTAGAAGCGACAGCTGTTCAACCTGAAGGCAGAATTTCCAACGAAGATTTAGGTATATGGTCGGATGATCATATAGAAGGATTAGCAGAAATTGTCTCCTTGATGAAGCAACATGGTGCAAAAACCGGCATACAGTTAGCACATGCGGGAAGAAAAGCGACAGTGGAAGGGAAGATTTATGCTCCGAGTGAAATAGCATTTAGTGAAGAATACAAAACACCGTCAGCTATGACAACTGGAAATATCCAAGCAACCATTGAAGCATTTAAGCAAGCTGCTATTCGTTCAAAAAAAGCTGGCTTTGATGTTATAGAAATACATGGTGCCCATGGTTATTTGATCAATGAATTTCTATCTCCACTATGCAATCACCGTACAGATGAATATGGGGGATCAGCAGAAAATCGTTATCGTATGTTACGACAAGTGATTGACGCGATCCGTTCTGTTTGGGAAGGACCTCTCTTTGTAAGAATATCTGCGGAAGATTATGCAGACGGTATGAACACGTCTCAATACGTTGAAATGGCGCGTTGGATGAAAGAGCAAGGAGTAGATTTAGTAGACGTCAGTTCGGGTGGAGTTGTACCTGCAAAAATACATGCATTTCCTGGCTACCAAGTACCGTATGCAGATACTATCCGAAATGAAGCGAATATCCCGACAGGTGCAGTAGGCCTAATTACATCAGCACTTCAAGCAGAAGAAATCTTACAAAATGGTCGTGCGGATGTAGTATTGCTTGCACGTGAATTACTGCGCAATCCTTACTGGCCATATACAGCAGCGAAAGAATTAGGAGTGGAGATTGATTCGTCTATCCCTTATAAACGTGGATGGACTTATCGATAAACAATCGCCTTACTCTTTACTATCAAAAAATATCACTTCTGCCCGTATGTCTTGATCAATAGACAAAACAACAAATGAATAGTAGGGCAGTTTTCGTTTATGGGTTGGGGATCCTGGATTGATGAGGAGAGTTTTATTCATATAACGCACTATAGGAATGTGGGAATGTCCAAAAACAATGATATCTACTGACATCCCTTCAAATGCTTCAATAGCACGTTTTTCGGTAGTTTTTTGAGTACCGTGGCCATGCACGATACCAATTCTTTTTCCCTTTACTTCAATAATTTGTTGTAAGGGGAATTGCGTATGAAGTTCTTCGTCATCCACATTTCCAACCACTCCCTTTACTTCTGCGTATGAAGAGAGTAATTGTACTGCTTTCGTTGATTTCCAATCCCCCGTATGTAAAATTAAATCTGCAATACGACATTCTTCAATCAGTCGTTTAGGTAAGCTGGTTCCTCTACCAGGAATATGGGTATCACCCGTAATAACGATTTTCATGTAATTCATCCTCTCGTTTGTTATGTAGTTATCTTATTTCCGTTCTCTCTGTATAGCAAACAAACAACTGGATATACTTCATCTATACAGGAGGGATTTCATGGAGGATTTCACATTTACAGAAGCGATTTTGCAAGACTATAAAACAGGGATGGGTGCAATGGGTGAAAAAGCACCGAACGTCGTACAGTCGTTTCACGCGTTCTCAGAATCGTGTTTTGAAGAGGGAGAAATTAGTCACAAGCAGAAGCATTTAATAGCGCTGGCGGTAAGTGTTTACGCACATAGTGAATACTGTATTATTTATCATACGAAAAGTTGTGTGGAAAATGGTTGCACTTCAATGGAAATACTTGAAGCTATTAGTATAGCAGCTGCACTTGGTGGGGGAAGCGCACTAAGTCAAGCAGTTACATTGGTGATGCAGACGATGGATGATTTGTCTGAAGATCCGAATCCGGTTCAATGAAAAGGTATTAAAAAATGATCTACATTGTCAAAAACAGTTAACCTTCATTTTTTCCATACAAGTGAGTTTTTTTCTGAAAGATATAGTAGTAAACTACAATGAAAAGTGTAGAGGAATGATTTCCTTTACACTTTTTCGTTAGATCTTAGTTACTATTCATTTACCTCAGATTATGATAGAGCGCTTACTTCTACAGTGATCTTGGCACTTGCTATCATTTTTGAAAAAACTTATTTTTCCGACTATATAATGGACTTTTTGGAAGGGGTAGGGGAAAATATAGAAAGAAGGGGGATGAAATGTTGATTCAAACACCAGACGCTTTATTAACGAAAGAAGATTTTGCTAAACGAAAAGATTTGCCAGAGTGGTTATTGAATGAATATCAAACATTCCATAACACTGTAACAGATCAGACTTTTCCTTGTTATTTTGGGATGGCGGGCGAAAACAAAGGGGAACTCCGCTATGCTTATATTACACAAGAAGATTGGTCTAATCTTCCGCGTGCGCTAGAGTCTTTTTTGTTACTATTTGACAATCCTGAACATAAGCGGCACGGATTATTTGTTTTTGTGGAGCCATTCGCAACAGAAGGCACATTGGAAGACTATCGTAAACAATTTTGGGATATTTTACAGTACTTGCATAAAGAAGACACTACGGAATGGCCAGAGAGTGCACCGAAGGATCCCGACCATCACTTATGGGATTTCCATTTTAACGGAGAACCGATCTTCGCATTCGGAAATGCCCCAGCTTATAAACAACGAAAAACAAGAGACTTAGGAAATTCTTTAGTAATGGGATTCCAACCACGTAAAATTTTCAAAGGATTAGAAGGAACAGAAAAAGGCGGTATCAACTCACGAGAGAAAGTTCGTGAGCGCGTAGAACTATGGGATGACTTACCGAAACATCCAGATATCAGTCATTTCGGCGATCCGACACATAATGAATGGAAGCAATTTTTTATAGGAGATGACTGTGAACCTATAACCGGTAAATGTCCTTTTACTCATAAAATCTCTTTAGAAGAAAAGTAAATTAGTAGTAAAGAATGCTGTGTAGAAAGCATTATGATTTAAAAGAAAAAAGTCAACAAGTTTTTACCAATCACTTTATAGTTTAGAATAGTCAGTAAGAAAACTGCTAAAAATGGCCAGCTTTCGCGGAAAGTGTGCTGTTTTTAGCAGTTTTTATCTTCAACGACTGTTCTTTTTCATATAACTTTAGACAGACACAAGTACATAAGGAGAATAACAGTTGATAGTATAAATATAAGCTTGTTTTATAATTACTCTAGAAAGGAAAGGAGAGAATTCAAATGAAAAATCATCTCCAAAAAATTAGTGGTTCGCTACTTGATGATGAAACGCGTTGTGTCCATTACAATGGCGAAAATGATCGAGTGGCTATTAAATTTTACTGTTGCAAGACGTATTATCCTTGCTACGCTTGTCATGAAGAAGGCGATTGCCAACTGTATGCTGTATGGCCAGTAGAGCAATTCGATGAAAAAGCGATACTCTGTGGAAGTTGCCGTCATGAACTTACGATTAATGAATATTTTCAGTGCGGATACGTATGCCCTTCTTGTGAGTCTTCTTTTAATCCTAATTGTGCATTACATAAATATTTATACTTTGAGCACTAAATTATTTATCGAAAAGAACTTTTTCATAAATATATAAGTAAAGAAATCTGAAAATACATACAAAACATTCTGTAATTATGTCATAATGTAGATTGCTTATACAATTTGCAAGATGATAAACAGGAAGGGGAATAACTATGGGAAATGAAAGTGCACCTAGAAAAGAAAGACGCGGGTTATTCAATCGCTTTCTAGATTTTATCGAAAAGTACGGAAATAAATTACCGGATCCAGTCATGCTTTTCGTGTATATTGCCGCTATTATTTTAATTTGTTCTTTCATTTTCGGAAAGCTTGGGACTACTGCTGTAAATCCAGGAACTGGAGAGGAAATAGCAGTAATCAATCTGTTGAATGGTGAAGGGTTCATTAAGATGATGACGAACTTAGTAGAGAACTTTACCAGTTTTCCACCGCTCGGTTTAGTGTTAGTAGTCATGTTAGGTGTAGGTCTTGCTGAATCAACGGGTTTAATCTCTGCCACTATGAAAGTGACGATTTTAAATGCACCAAAAAAGATCATTTTACCAGTAATTGTATTGGTTGCTATTTTAGGAAACGCAGCAGCAGATGCAGCGATGGTTGTCTTACCACCGATTGTCGCTATGATTTTCATTGCATTGGGCCGGCATCCAATTGCAGGATTGGCTGCAGCGTATGCGTCAGTGGCAGGAGGCTTCTCTGCGAACTTGATCTTGAGTGTACTCGATCCATTAGTCGCAGGATTCACGGAAATCGGTGCACAGATTTATGATCCAACGTATACGGCTAATCCAGCGATGAACTATTATTTCCTCGCTGTCTCGACATTATTTTTAGTACCTGTTGCGGTTTTTGTTACGACGAAAATTGTTGAACCTCGTTTGGGTTCCTATACAGGTGCAATAGAAACTGTTGAAGATTTATCAGCAGTGGAAAAAAGGGGATTACTATGGGCAGCGATTTCTGTCATAGTATTTATAGCTATTATTTTATACTTATCTATTCCACAAAATGGTCTATTACGTGATCCGGAAACGGGCTCTATAACGAACTCTCCATTGATGGACAGCGTAGTACCTTTAATGATGATTTTATTTATGCTTCCTGCGTTAGTTTATGGACTAGTGGTTAAGCAAATAAAGAATTCAAAAGATTTTGCCGATCATTTAGCGAGAGCGATGTCTGGCATGGGTATGTACATCGTTATCGCATTTGTTGCTGCTCAAATGATTGCATATTTCAGCTGGAGTAATCTAGGTCCGATTGTGGCGATTAAAGGTGCGGAAACATTAGAAGCTATGGGATTGAAAGGACTACCTTTGTTCATCGGCTTTATAGTAGTTGCTGCATTAATTAACTTTGTCGTCGCAAGTTCATCAGCTAAATGGGCAATTCTGGCACCCGTATTTGTGCCGATGTTCATGATTTTAGGTTATGATCCTGCGGTAACACAAGTAGCTTATCGTATTGGTGACTCTATTACGAACCCAATCACACCTATGTTAGCTTATTTTGCTATTGCTTTAACATTTGCGAAAAAGTATGACCCGAGAATGGGTATTGGTACATTTATGACATCTTTACTTCCATACTCCATCGCATTCAGTATTATGTGGATTATATTATTCGCAGTTTGGTATGTATTAGGCTTACCACTCGGTCCAGAAGGTCCTATCTTCTTAAGTAAATAATAAAATACATTAAAAAAAGATGCATGAAGAGAGCAATTTTCCTTCATGCATCTTTTTTATTTGATTGTGTATTTGAAAGCGTGTAATTTTTTATTCATATCGATAGAACTGTTCATTCCAAGTACTGTAAGATCTCCTCAATTGCCAATTCGCCAGCAGTTTCCCAGCGACTTTTATCACGGATTTCTGCATCTTTCTCTAGTGGTTCCTGAAATTGATTGAATGATCCGCTCAGTAAAGAACTGGCATCACGATCTAATCCTGTATTCACCACATGTTTAATCACATACGGCTTTTTAAATTTTATAGAAGTATGATAATCATCTAATTCCCCATCATCCACGACAAATGGGACACGTAAATAAATCGTTTCTCCGCCTTCACGAGAAAGGATAGAGTCAAAGTGACCTCTATTATAGTCCCAGCCTCCTCCAAAATGGTAACCATGCTCGGAAACTTTATCGCGAAGTGTTCCAAAGCAAGCAAGTTTTCCTTCAATAGGTGTATTTAATTCTAACAATACTATCACTCCTTTTACTCAGGATTCCTTATCTGCAATGAATTATACATAGCACTAAAAAATGTGGAATGTTTCTAACTCTATTAATCGGGTAGTTCATATAACACAATAACAATCACTACAAATTATTAGGAGGAGAGCTAGATGAGTACTAACAGATATATGGGAATGTATTATGACGAAACGGAATTAATCAATCGCGTGGAAGAATTAAAAAGAGAAGGTTGGCCGGAAGATGATATATATGTCGTTGTTAAGAATGATGATCACTTAACTATGTTGAGAAGCCGAACGGATGCAGAGATTAAATCTGCGGATGATTCATGGTGGGATCGTTTTATGGGGTTTGTTTCTGGAGAAGATCATGTACGTCGGATGGTAGATAATTTGAACTTTGGAGCAGAAGATACAACAAAATATTACAATGAAATTGAACAAGGCGGCATGCTGCTCTACGTAGATTCGGGTGAAGCGAACCGACACTATATGGATAACACTGATTTTTATGGTAGAAGTAGAAATGGATCAGATATCAATTTAGGAGCGAATGGGTTAAGTGTGACGGATCAAGAGTTGAATGGCGGAGACCCAGCATATAGATTGAATAAAACATTACCCGAAGAAAATCTTACTCACTTAAACCATCATGACGCTTATTCTGATGAACATAATCTCGGTCATACTGAAGAGGAACGTTTACGCTTACATGAAGAACGTTTACAAATTGATAAAGTAGAGAGTCAACGTGGCGAAGTTCGGATTGAAAAAGATGTAGTAGAGGAACCTAGATCAGTAGATGTGAATGTCTCACATGATGAAATTACAATTGAGCGCAGGCCAGTTATAGATGGTGAGCTAGATACTGATGCTAATTTCGGACATGATGCAACAGCATTCGCGGAAGATGAAGATACGATCCGTATACCCGTGACGGAAGAACGTATAGAAGTTACAAAAAAACCAGTAGTTACAGAGGAAATTATCGTTAAGAAAAGCCAAGTAGTGGAACAAGAAACTGTAAACGAAACGGTGAAGCGTGAGGAAGTACATGTTGAAAGAGATGGAGAAATAGATGTCGTAGAAGACCCACTCGACAAAGATCGTTTCTAAGTCGTTTTACGAAACATCTTGTCATTACCTTTCCTGATACGGTAAGATGAAAGAAAGCTGCCGGGAAGGGGATGAGTGTATGCTGAAGCACCCGGGTATTGCAGCCGTTCTAAGTTTTTTCTGGACTGGTGTCGGACAAATTTATAACGGACAAATTCTCAAAGGGATTTTGCTTATCATTTTACAAGCAATTAATGGTTTATTAATGTTCGTTCTGATCGGTTTTATTACGTACCCGATTGTTTGGATTTGGGGAATGTATGATGCTTATAAAACTGCAGAACGTATGAATCGAAACCAATCTCAGACGTATTACTAATAAAAATGTCCTTGCCTAATATGGCAAGGACATTTTTATTAGTTTAACTTCCACGTACTATAGTTCAATGTCAGCGCGAACAATACCCAAGCGATATAAGGAAGCATTAGCACACCGGCCGTTTGATCTATTTTGTTGAACTCGTAAGCCGTTAAAGCTATGGCACCAAGGAGAATGGTCATTTCGATAAGTGCTGTTCCTCGTAAATTCCACTTGAAAAACAAAAAAGACCATAAGAAGTTTAAGCCTAGTTGAATATCGTATAACGTTGTAGCATCTTTTGATTCTAGACGTTGCTTCTCTTCCACTCTGTATTTAGCGATTCCCATCATCGTATATAAAGTAGTCCAAGCGATTGGGAAAATGGAGCCTGGCGGAGAAAATGAAGGCTTTTCCAATTGAGCATATTGGTCTTGAGTATTACGATTCGCTAGATATCCAATAATTGAGCCACCAACAACAGGAAGTAATACGTTACGCGTAAGCTTCTTCCAGTTCACTACACCGTTTACTTTAAGTAATTCCAAGATAAAACCTCCTTTTCAGAAGTTTTCCCTAACTACTTCAAACTAAACAGATTTTACATAGTTGCATCATACATCATCTCACCAGCAACAATAGTTTTAACTACCGGAATTTCAGGGATATGATCTACAGCAACTGCAAATATATCTTCTGCCAGAACAGTGAAGTCTGCATCAAACCCAATCGCGAGTCGACCACGCACATGTTCTTTTCCAATAGTGGCTGCTGCTCCTGATGTATATAATTGTACCGCTTCATAGCGGCTCAGTTTTTCATCGGGTAAGTATCCTTCATGTGATTCTGTAGGCAGTCGTCTTGTGATGGCAGAGTGAATACCAAGCAAAGGATTAGGATCTTCAATAGGGGCATCAGAGCCACCGCCGCAAATAAATCCTTTAGCAATTAGTTTTTTCCATGCATATGCCCAATCCATTCGATCAGCACCGAGCCGTTCTTCAACCCATGGGAAATCTGAAGGGACAAAAGTAGGTTGAATGTCTAATACGATCGGCAAGGCAGCCATGCGCTCTACTAAATCTTCTCGTAATAGAGTCACATGAATGAAACGATCTTTCTTTCCGCTAGGTACAGGATATTTCTCGATTACATCCAATGCTTTCTCAGCAGCCAAATCTCCAATCATATGAATGGCGACTGCTTCTCCATAGCGACGAGCCGTTCTAACGTAGCAATCTAATTCTTCCTCTGTTAGGACTGAGGTACCTACATTTTCCGCATCATCGGCATAAGGTTTACTGAGCCAAGCGGTACTGCCTCCAAATGCTCCATCCATAAAAATTTTCATCTCGCCCGGTTCTACCCAAGGTTCATTATATGTAGCCTGATCTTTGAAAAGTTGTTCAAAAACACTGAAATGACGTAATAAATGAGTACGAAATTTACGCTTTTTACCCAGCACCTGATTGAACGCAGTAAGTGGTGTACTATAATGACCGTAATAACCTAAATCATCTGTCACGACGCCGGTTAAACCGACGGACAGCAAATGATCCACTGAAGTTTCTAAAGCTTTTTTCACATATGCGATAGTAGGTTCGGGCAATAATTCTTGTACCCTATGCATAGCTCCTTCTTTAAGTAATCCCGTTGGCTCTCCATATTCATCACGTTCTATGACACCGTCTTCTGGGTCAGGTGTATCTTTTGTAATGCCGGCTAATTCTAAAGCTTTCGAGTTAACGACTGCCGCATGCCAGCATGTACGCTTTAATAACATAGGTGAAGTTGTAATCTTGTCCAGATCATAGCGGGTTAAGATTTTTTTGTCTGAGAAGTTATTCTCATCCCATCCATCTCCCGTAAACCATTCACCTTCAGGAAAGTCTCTATATGCATCCGCCAGCAAATCGATTAATTCCTCTGAAGAAGTGGCGTATGATAAGTCTACTTTACGCAATTTTTCTCCTTGCCCAATAATGTGCATATGATTATCGATAAATCCGGGATAGACAAAAGCACCATGCAAATCAATCGATTGTTGGGCTTGGTCTTTCAAATCTTCATAGGAACCGATTGCTGTAATTTTTCCCTGTTCTGTAATTAAGGCATCTGCTGTCTGCCCTTCGCGTTGAAGCGTGTAAAATACTCCGTTATGCCAAAGTGTCTTCAAATCGATTCCTCCTTACTATGTACTCTATCTATAATAAACGGATTGATAGGAATGAACAACAGAACAAGTATAGCAGATGAAGGAAAATTCAATAAAACATATAACGAAAAGTACTTTCATACCGTTAAAAATGAAATTAGTAGAATGTGTGCGCAATGATGCCTAATATAAGCAAGTGAAATACTTGATCAGCCACAATAATTAGCCAATTACCAGTTGGCTGTGTGACGCTCATAAATGTTTTTGCCCACCAAACTACAAAGACCCGTTTATCTAAAATAACATGACTAAAGAACAGGATTCCAACAGCGAAAGGGGATAGAGAAAAGCCGCCTATGAGAATGGCTATGCTTACAGTTGCGGTATAAATGATGCAATGTATCAATAAAGGAATCCATTGTTTCGCTTTATTCATTGCCATCCAGGAGCTCTGAAATAAAAAGTCTCCTACTAGATGACCTAGCAGTAAATAAGTAAATAGATCCATTAAATGAGCCTCCAAAATAATAGTTACGTCTTAGTAACTACTTTTTATACATGTATCATGATAATATTAACATATATTAAAATGATTTATACTTTATATGGGGGGGCACTGCTTATGCCATATTCATCAATTGCTTCATCCATGAACATCCGCGCGACGAATGATTCCGACCGATTGCTCGGTGTCATTTTTGAATATATGACGAAAATAACAGTCGAAACAGATATAAAGAAGATGGTTATGAATTTAGCGGACCTCGGTAAAGAATTAGTATATGCCGATCGTTGTTCTGTTTGGTTACATAATCCAGAGGAACGCTCTCTGTGGACTGTAGGAGGACACGGTGTGCAAAAGATCAGTATACCTGAAGATAGTGGATTTGCAGGGCATACAGTCCAAACAGGAGCTGAGCTGAATATTCAAGACGCTTATAAAGATGAGCGATTTAATCCGACAGTAGATAAAGAAACCGGGTATCGAACGGTTTCAGTTTTATGTATTCCTTTTCATAACGCAGAAGGGAAAATTATCGGTGCCTTTCAAGCGATTAATAAATTGGGTGGAAATAAACAGTTTACTGCACATGATTTAGACGTGCTAAAAATCGCTTCTAATTTTACAGGAAAATCATTGGAAGCTTTTATTCTACGGAACGAACTAGTAGAAACACAGAAGGAAATTATTGTGACGATGGGGGAAATCGGGGAAAGCCGGTCACAAGAAACGGGTTTTCACGTAAAGCGCGTAGCAAAATACTCTTTCCTTCTCGCCTGCTTATTAGGAATACCTGAAAGTGAGGCATTAAAGTTTAAATACGCATCGCCCATGCATGATATCGGGAAAGTAGCTATACCGGACAGCATTTTATTGAAACCTGGAAAGTTAACAGAGGAAGAATTCAATCTGATGAAACAACATACAACGATAGGTCATAATGTCTTTAAAAAGTCGAACCGAGAATTATTGCAAATTGCAGCAATTATCGCTAATGAGCATCATGAACGCTGGGATGGAAAAGGATATCCTGCAGGTAAAAAAGGTGAAGATATTCATATTTATGGACGTATTACAGCGGTTGCAGACGTCTTTGATGCACTTGGGAGTGATCGTGTATATAAAAAAGCATGGCCGCTTGAAAAAATTACTTCTTATATGACCGATGAGCGTGGAAAACAATTTGATCCACGACTGGTTGATTTATTTTTAGAAAATCTTGATCAATTTATCTCCATACGTGACGAGTTTGTAGATGGAAGTGATGAGTAAGATGAAAAATATGCTCAACTTTCGTGAAGAACGAGTGATTAATCTGCCACCTGAAGCACTATGGGATTTGCTGGCTGATACCGATCAACTAAATGAATATGCAGGTATTTTTCCAGTAAATTTTGATCAATTTACTGAAGAAAACAATGAAATCATTCGTCGAGCAGATGCTACTGCAATAGGTATCTTGTCTGTAAAGTGGAAAGAGCATGTATTTGAGTGGGTTCGCTATGCATATTACACAATTGAGCGGGAGTATATCGAGGGTCCTTTAGTATCTGCTTTATGGACAGTTCGTCTGGAACCATTATCAGATGGAAAGACTCGATTATTGTTGAATGGAGATTTTATCTGTCGCCATATCGTTGGTAAAATCGCTTTAGTAACAGTAATCTATCCGCAGTTACGCAATATGCTTACGTATGCGACTGAGTACGAAAAAAATGAGGGCAAAAAGAGACCGAGCCGTGTGAAAATGGTAGTAATAGAGGAGGCGCGTTTAGAGCAAGTGCTCACTTTACTCGAAGACTCTTTTTCAAATAAGAAAATGGTTCGGGCATTAGCGAATACAGTGCGGTATGGATCGGATGAGGAAGTGCTTGAAATGCAGCCTTACCGGTGGGCAGCTGCATATCACTTCGATCGCTTTGAATCAGTGGAATTATTCTTATTGGCAAATGCAGTGGGATTATTAGATTATGATTGGAACTTAATGTGTCCGAATTGTCGCGTGCCTAAAGGAAAAGCTTCCATCCTGAAACAAATGACGAGTACAGTACATTGTGAACTGTGTGGAGTGGACTACGACTTAGACTTTGACCGGTACGTTGAAATGAGGTTCCATGTCAACGCAGCAATAAGACAAACGACGAAAGAAGTTTTTTGTATTAATGGACCTGTCAAGTCGCCGCATATACTTGGGCAATTTAGAGTGGCACCTAATAGTACGAAACGAATCAATTGGCTACTAGTAGAAGAACTGTTTAGATGCCGTACCTTACAATCCAATCATCTATTGGAAATTACGGATATAATTTGCGATGAAGCAGAGATTCGCTATACAGATGATGGGTTTGTTCAATCAGCTGTGGCACAAGCTAAACATTATGAGTTGATCAATGAAACTGATAAAGAAATCGTAATCGTTATGGAAAAGAAAGAATGGGATTCGTATGCGCTCACTGCTAGAGAAGTTACGTCGCTTCAGCTGTTTCGTGATTTATTAGGCACTGAAGTATTGGCGCCAGGTTTGCAAATTGGTGTGGGGAATATGGCAATTATGTTTACAGATCTGAAGGATTCTACAAAATTATACGAACAAATCGGAGACGCCAAAGCATACTCAGATGTGCAAAAGCATTTCGATTATATTATGATGCACATAAAAAAGCATAAGGGAACAGTCGTTAAAACGATTGGAGATTCTGTAATGGGTGCTTTTACTAGCGAGAACGAAGCGTTTAAAGCGAGTGTTGCGATTCAACGTAATTTACATACACTAAATGAAAATTTATCACAACCTGTCCAAGTGAAAGTAGGTTTTTACGTAGGTTCAGTTATTGCGGTCAATGCGAATGAACTACTTGATTACTTTGGAAGGACAGTCAATAAAGCGGCTCGTATTCAACAGCAAAGTATAGGCAACGATATTGTGATAGACCAAGCAACGTATGAGCGGCTAGTAAAAGAACTACCAGAAATCGCTACTATGCAAAATAAAGTATTTACCGCATCTTTGAACGGTTTTGAAAACGACAGTAAGCTGGTGCAGTTTACAAATATATAGAATCAAAATACAGGCTTTATAAAACAATAATGTAAAGACAAGGGTTTTGATTAACTATAATATGTATGATTCATTCAGTGACGTAAAAGCGGGTTAGACGGAATGATCGTTTTTGAAAGTTGAATGCGGCAGATTTTTTTAGAAACTATGAAGGTTCCGATTCACTAAATGAAAAGAAATCATTTTTTAGGCGATTCACTGCTATTCATTAGCAACTTCTCGAACTCCTTTACATATAGTGGGTGGTAAAGGAGCGGATCAATTGATAGAACATCGCGTACTACAAGTGGATGGGCAAGAATTTCAAGCAGTAACAGTAAAACTGCCGAAGACCACATTGCTTACTATTTCGAATGACAAAGGCTATATCATGTGCGGTGCGCTGGATGTGGGATTACTAAATAATGTGTTAGCGGATCGAAAAATAGTAGCCGGTCGGGCAATTGGCGTGAAAACGATTGAACAGTTACTGGCAGCCCCATTGGAATCTGTGACGCTTGAAGCGGAAAGAGTGGGAATCCATGTTGGTATGATAGGTTCAGATGCGTTGTTGAAAATGACGTGAAAGAAGCTTTTCGAAAAGTCTTTGTGTTATTTACCGGTTGACATATGAATTCTACAGGTGATTTGTTTTAAATAAAAAGCCATCACAGAAAATCAGGTATTACTGATTTTCGGGATGGCTCTTTTTATGTCGTTCATTCTTTTTCAAACTTTTCTTCACTAGAAGAACGATTCTTCGTTTCCCGGTGATGTCTTTCTTCTTCTGCCTCCATCTTAACATCCTCTAAAGGAATGGCATCTACTGTCTGCATATCTTCATGCATATCATAAATACTTTCTTTATCAGTCTTTAGGTTTTCAGGATTGTCCATATAGCCGCCTTTTGCATCTTCTCGGTCTTTTTCAGTATACACTTTTTTCTTTTCATCCATTTATATCTGCTCCTTTACTATAATCTTTGATTAATCTAAAAATCTGCCAAGTAATCCTTTATTTGGTTTAGGGGGTTGTTTATGTGTACGGTCACCACGCATCGGTGTTTCATTAAACTCATCGAATTGGCGGGATAGTTTTTCACGTGATTCCTTGTTCCGCATTAAATAAGCTGCGCCTAATCCAATCGCCGTCAAAGCCATTCTTTTCTTCATGAAATTTCCTCCTCGTCCATCGTGCTTAGTTGATGTTTTCCCGATTTTGTTGGAAATAAACAAATGATTAGAAGATCGATCATAGAAGAAGAGGACAACCTTCCATCAGAAACTCCTGACAGCTGGTCGTCCTCTTCTTTTACATTTAGTTGCGGAAAATTTTATGTTGCGAACTACACCATACTGACGATAAATTGTACGCTCGTCGTATGCGTCTTACACTGCCCGAACTGCTATGTGAGCAGGTACTTCAATTGCACTTACACAAAAAGCTTTCTTCGCATTACTTGGTAAACCTGTCTTACGCTGGAACCTTAAAACAGATTCCCTAACCGAGTGTACCTATGTTGCCAGTAAAGAAAATTTTCCGCCAAGGCTGTGCATCTCATCCAGACCTGTCAGATCAACTGCTAAACCCGATCTGCTGGTTTCCTTCCATTCGCCTTGTACTGTAAGTATACCCCGCTAATCTATTGTTAAACATAATTTTAAAAATAAATTTAAAAAATGCAGAAAGATTTTTCTTGCTCGCGGTACTGGCAGGAATGATCTATAATAGAGGACTGAGGTGAGAGCTTTGAACAATGAACGAATAGGGAAAAGCCCGGGAAACCTTTTTGCCGGAAATTCCTATCATGAAAAGAAAACGAATCGATGAACACTATAAAAAATAAAAAAATGATTGCCTGTAATCTTGAAATTACGAACAATGCCCGCAAAGGTGTAGAACAGTGGTTTTTAAATGAACAGGCTTTTGTTACATCTGAATCTGCATTTGATCTATATATTGAGAAAAAACCGGCCAATCGTCAAGGAAATCAATCCTACGCTCTATTCTTTGATCCGGTGACAAATAAAAGATTTGCAAAAGAAGTGCAACAACGCGTGGCTGTGATGGAATGTGTAGTAAAGCCGGATGGTCTAGTGGCGACTGGATTTCATGTAAGAGGAACGAAAGAACCTGTACAAACGAATCGACGGCTTCACGTAATAATGAAGTTTCGGTTGAATCGGGCAGGTGTCGCACTACCGATAGAGTTTTACACGGAACTGCGTGACCTGCCGATTGCTGAGGAACGTTCGGAATATGTGAAAAAGAGGATAGAAAGTTGGGAAGGCTATCTTCAAATTCAAGAGAAGAATGCGGATGTAGAAGATATTACTTGTATGTTTTCAAATGCAAGTTTCAGCAGTGACTTTACAAAATTGTATATGCAGTGTAATGACTTACATACGAAAAATTGGAAACAACTGCGTGGATTCAGTGTGAAGGTGCTAGAACTTTCAACAGAAATCGGACAAGTAATCGAAGCACAAAAGCCAAAGAAAACCATTGTAATCGAACTTAATCAACAGTTTCAAAAACGAGCGAGAGTAGAGAATTGGTTACCTGCCACCAACAAAAAAATCGTGCTCACCAATTTTGCAGAATTGAGTCAAATTAGAAGATTGCGCAGAGGTTTTAAAGATTTAGAAGATGGTTTGGCTGCTAACGCTAATCTAGAAAAGGTATTATTCGAAGAACGTCCAGTCGTGCAAATAAACAATAAAGAACCAGTTTTGGAGTATCATAATAACTTAAATGAATTTCAACAAGAAGCGGTAGCAGGTGCGATGAAAGCTCATGATCTTTATGTCATTCAAGGCCCGCCAGGTACGGGGAAAACAACAGTAATATCTGAAATTTGCTATCAAAATGTTAAAGCGGGTTTACGGACACTCGTTGCTTCTCAATCGAATCTTGCAGTAGACAATGCACTGGGACGTTTACTGACAGACCCGGCTACTCGAATTTTACGGTATGGTCGATCAGAAAGTATTGAAGAAGAAGGCAAACGATTTATTGAAGAGAATGTGGCACTCCATTGGAGAGATGAAACGGTAGAAGCAGTCCAAACAACACGTTCAATGTACAAAGCAAAAGATGCGGAAATGTTGCAATTGGCGAAATCACTCGAGCAAAAGAAACAGCAGACGAGAGAACAAGAAAGACAATTAACAGAAAAACTACGTCATCAAAAGAACTTGGAATCGGAACTCCGAGATATAGAGAAAAAATACTCAATAGAACAATCGCTTTTAGATCAAGTAATAAAAAGATCTATGGATAAAAAAGAAGCCATTACCATCGCAAACAAACAGCTACAGACAGTAACAGAAGAAATGAGTACACTTCAAGAAGAATTGAATGAGTTAGCAACTGATAAAGTGAAAGAAAAGCTTAGTAACATGCAAGAGGAGTACCAACAACTAAAGAAAGAAGAAATGTATAGTGCATTACAAACAACCGTACAACAAACGGTTATGGATGCTGCGGATATAGCAAAGACGTTACGAGAATGGCTAGCGACAGAACAAACATTTCAAACAGCGAGACAGCAGATTCAATCCATCTCCAAAATAGGTGCTATGCAAGACGTATTGTCTGAACAACAAATTGACTTGCCGATCCATATTATTTTGCGGATTAACGAGTTGCAACGGGGAATAAAACTGATTGAATCAGGCGAATTCACGTATGAGTTTCAAGAATGGAAAGAACTGTTTGAAAGATTTCAAACGGCGATCGATAAAACAGAAATGCTACTACTGAGTCATAATTTTCCTGTAGCAACTATCGAAAAACGAACGACAGAAAACTTTAAAACTATTCAGGAAATGCACGAAATGATCGATCGGTTAGGTAGATTCTTGGTGAATCCTGAAACAAAAAAAGTATTGCAAATAAAAGGAGATAGTTCTCAAAAAAACGTCGTCTTGAGCAAAATCGCTAAAGGCATGTCGTTGTTTTATAGCAAAGAAGAAGAGGTACGAGAGAAAGGAGCCGCTATTTCTCAACGACAGATTCAATCAGTCAAACAATTATTTATAGAAATTAAAAATGAAGTATTACACTTCTTGAATAGCGAACAACAAGAAATAAAACTAGAAAAACACCGACTTCAACAACGTAGTACAGAATTGGAGAAACAGAAACAAACAGCCCAACGAGCAATAGACGATTGGCTTCAACAGCATGTCGCTCCGTTGGAACACAAAGAACCACAGCAAATAGCTGAACAGATCAACGTGTTGGAAGCTGTCATAGCAGAGTATAAGCAAAAAATTCAGCATAGTACGCAACTTACTTTATCAATAGAAAGTACCCAACTGAAAATCACTTCTACTGTTCAATTAGAAAAATCTCAACAACAACAACTGCTCGTCATTGAGCAAGAACAAAGGCAAATGGTGGAGCAATGCGAGCAACTAAAGACACGAATCGAAGAGATAAAAAGTCAGTTAGATCACACGATTGAGAGCCAATTGTCTCATCTGGAGAAAGTGTACAACGTGACGAACGCTCAATTGTCAGAGCTCAACAAAGAGCTTGAACAATTACCAGTACTTCAAGACCTTCAAGCCCAATGGGAACAACTTTTGCATGAAGCAAATGAGTATGATTTGGATGAAATCCGCAAACTATATGTGGAGCATGCCAATGTGATCGGTACGACTTGTGTAGCGTCAGCTTCAAAAAAGTTCATGGATGAGTATCCTGTGTTTGATGTAGTAATCATTGATGAAGTATCAAAAGCAACCCCTCCTGAACTACTTTTACCTATGCTTAAAGGTAAAAAAGTCATTCTCGTAGGTGATCATCATCAATTGCCGCCGCTTGTCGGTCAAGAAACGATGGATGAGCTAGTAGATCAACAAAAAGACCCTGAAGTTCAACGAGAAATGAAGAAATTATTGAATGAGTCATTATTTGAAAGATTGTTTCGAACGCTGCCTAAGCAAAACAAAACGATGCTCAGTATTCAATACCGCATGCATGAAAAAATTATGGCGACGATTGCACCGTTTTACAAAGAAGGCAACTATCAATTGCAATGTGGTTTGCCGGACTCAAATACTATGCGTGATCATCTACTCGAGACTTTCACTTTTGGACGAACAGATCACCTAGTATGGTTGGATACGCCAAACACACGACCATTTTATGAAGATCAAGTGACAGGTGGAACGAGCCGCTATAACGAAGCAGAGCTAAAAATTATAGAACGAACATTGAAAGAGCTAGAAGAAGCGACTGAACAAGCGAAAGTCGATGGACGCATGAACGAAGAAGATAAGAAAAGTGTAGGTATTATTAGTTTTTATGGGGAACAAGTAAAAAGAATTGATCGTTTACTACAAAACGAGCTCAAACCTAAACATTTACATTGCCGCACAGGGTCGGTTGATAAGTTCCAGGGAATGGAAATGGATGTTATTATTTTAAGTTTTGTTAGAAATCATGGGGAGGCTGGCGGAGAAATTGGTTTTGCCAAAGACTACAGAAGATTAAATGTAGCGTTATCTCGGGCACGTGAATTACTCATTATAGTAGGTAGTTCCGAAATGTTCACTAGTAGAACTAAGAACGCATCTACACGCACAATGTATCGTCAACTGAAAGCAGTAGTGAAATCTCAAAATGGTTTGAAAATGCAGTAAGTAAAGGAAGGTATATATGGATTCTCTTCAGAAAAAGCTACAACGAGAGATTCAACAGCAAGCGGATATACAAATTCAGCAATCAGATAGTTGGGGGTTGCCTATTGAAATAGTGAGCATACCTTACACGACAATCAAGCGAACGACTATGGATATTTTGATGAAGATGATTTTAGTGACAGTACAGAAATTAGAAGTTTCTAAACCACAGATGATCGCAGACTTTTTAGCTGTGGAACCTTTATTTGTAGAAGATTTAGTTAGGCGAATGGAAAACGCTCAACTAGTAGAACAAAGAAAACAAATCTATCGTCTGACAAAAAAAGGGGTTCGACAACTGCAAGCAGGAGTCTATGAACATCCCCCAGAGAAGAAGATGAAGAAACTTTTCTATAGTCCGTTTCATAATAAATTATTGAGTGGAATACAAGAGGATGTCCAAGAGAAGAAGATCAAGAAGTTCCGATTAATTACGAAACATAGAAATGGTGCAGAAAGGTTAGCTCACGAGCATTTACGCACGGCACTTTTGCTGGCGGGTGCAGAAGAAGCGGAAGGACCTTTGCAAATAGTTATAGAAAAGATTGAAGTCCCTGTTACGTTAGAAACTCAGCTCGTTCCTTGTGTTGAATTTTATGTTTATAATCGTGCAGAAGATCGTTATTATACTCGGGTTTGGAATACATTGACTGAACAATGGGATGAACGATTGGAGAACGTAATTGATGAGCTGGATCCATTAAAAAAAATAACGTGAAACTTCAACGACTATAGATAAATATCACACCTGTTCATTAACCATATTATGTATAGTTCATTCATTTTAAAGCTAGGTAGACGATAGAACTAAGTGAGCGACTTTGACTGGCTGGAATACAGTGACGCTGACTTGAAGTGTCTTGCGGCTTGCGCTTCCAAACAATACGCTTTCCTGAGGGGACACGCGGCGAACCGAGTCCGCCGCGCCCCTCAGGAAAGTGTCCGGTTCTGTAAGGAGAATCCTCAACGATACACTCATTATACCAATATTTGTAAAAGGGAATTCGTTTCCAAATGACCATTCCATTCTTTGTATAATCAGTAAACTCGTTTTTTACTATCTATTCATTCGGATAAAGTAAACAGCTTATCGCTTTTTAGATGGTTTTCGTAACTCCGCTAATTCTTTGGCCATTTCCTCTTTCATATCTTTCGCTGCGATTTTTTGATTCTTTGGTGTTTGCGGTAAAGACTTCGAATTATTACTCCCTGTTTTATTGTCGTCGCGTCCCATAGTTCCACCCCTTTCTAACAGAAACTTCACGTTAGTTTGGTCGTCGGTGTAATAATTATACTTGGCAAATCCATCATCAAACAATCTGTCACTAGTGACAGATTGTTTAGTGCGTAGTGAATTGGGAATATAAGCACTAAGCCTACTGACAAGTTAGCAAAATTATTATATTAGGAGGAAGACTATATATGAATTCCCAAAAAAAGTCCGAAATGAACGATGCGAAAATGACATTAGAAGAAGCAGGACGAAAAGGTGGTCAAGCCACTGCAAAAAAACATAATAGAGAATTTTACGAACAAATTGGGCGCAAAGGAGGAAAAGCGACAGCTCAAAAACATAGCAGTGAATTTTATAGAGAAATTGGACGCAAAGGAGGACGCGCCACTTCAGAAAAACATGATAAAGAATTTTACGAAGCGATTGGACGTAAAGGTGGAGAAGCCCGTGCAAGTCAGCAACTAGAACAGCAGGACTCTGAGTAATGGTTTCCAGATTCTCTTTCGCGTGTAAATCAACAAATAAAATTCCTCTTGTTTCTACCGAAGTAGTACAGTATAACTGTAGATAGTAGAAATGAAAGGAAGTAGGTGAGACTGTGGAACAAAAGAAAGAGCAATGGTCGTCAAAACTTGGATTTATTATGTCGTCTGCAGGTGCGGCGATCGGTCTTGGAGCGATTTGGAAGTTTCCTTATGTAACAGGAATGAGCGGTGGCGGTGCATTTTTTCTGTTATTCGTAGTATTTACGATTTTAATCGGTTTGCCTATGTTGATTTCCGAATTCATCATCGGTCGTGGTGCGGGGAAGGAAGCGGTCAGTGCCTATAAAAAGCTAGCTCCTGCAAGTGCGTGGCCTTGGATTGGCAGGTTAGGTGTGGCAGGCTGTTTCCTGTTGCTTTCCTTTTACAGTGTTGTCGGCGGGTGGGTGTTCGTTTATAGCGGTTTGTCTGTGCAAGGGAAAATCATTAGTGAAGGAGCATCTTACTCTGAGCAATTTGGTTCTATCGTCGGTTCACCTAGCACGACATTGATTGGCTTGTTATTGTTTACTATTATTAACGTTTTGGTCATTTCATCAGGTGTCCAAAATGGAATTGAAAAAGCGAACAAATATATGATGCCCTTACTATTTATCTTTTTTATCATTTTAGTTGTGCGTTCGCTTACTCTGACAGGCGCGATGGAAGGTGTATCATTTTTCTTGAAACCTGATTTTTCAAGTATTACTAAAGAATCCATTCTGTATGCGTTAGGTCAATCATTTTTCTCACTAGCAGTAGGGTTTTCCTGCATGGTAACGTACAGTTCCTATTTGAAAAAAGATGTTAGTCTTACATCGTCCGCGACTTCTGTCGTTGGAATGAACTTGTTCGTTTCATTGCTGGCAGGTTTAGCGATTTTTCCTGCAGTTTTTGCGTTTGGACAAGAACCGGCTGCGGGTCCAGAATTATTGTTCATGGTATTGCCTTCTGTATTTTCACAGCTACCATTTGGACAAGTGTTTTTGGCATTGTTCCTCATCCTGTTCTTATTCGCCACGTTAACTTCCTCTTTCAGTCTTTATGAAATAATCGTAGCTGCTTTAACGGCAAGCGGAAAACGTTCACGAAAGACTGTTACATGGATCATCGGGGCAGTCGTGTTTTTAGCAGCGATACCATCTGCGCTTTCATCAAGTACATTGGCAGGCTTTACAATATTTGATAAAAGTGTATTTGATGCGACAGACTTCTTAGTAAGTAATATTTTACTTCCTCTTGGCTGTTTGATGATCTCCATATTTATTATTCGCAAAATGGATCAAGTGCTAGTGCGCGAGGAATTTACACTAATGAGTCCGCAAGCAAACAGTTTTTATCCATTATGGCATTTGCTAATGAAGTGGATCGTTCCTTTAACGATTATTATCGTATTTTTAAATACATTAGGTATCGTTCAATAAGAAAAAGACTCTCATACGTGGGAGTCTTTTTTATTTAATAGTGGATATACGTTGATTTGACATCTAAGTAATTTCATTATATAATACCTATTAAACATGTTGGAATAATATATTATGAGGAAGTGAATGACCATGCAAAAACATTTAACAATTCGTTCGGGAGAAAATAACTTATCAGGTGTACTGCATCTTCCAGAGTTTACAAAAAATAAAATACCATTAATCATATTTATTCACGGATTCGTAGGGAGCAAAGTAGGGGAACATCGACTGTTTGTGAAGGCAGCACGCTATTTTACTGAACGTGGATATGGAGTATTCCGTTTTGACTTTAGTGGATGTGGAGAAAGTGACGGAGATTACGGGGATGTCACAGTAACAAACCAGTTAAATGAAGTACAAGATGTAATTCAATACTTACAACATATTCAAGGGATTGATCAAGACCGCGTTACTGTGATAGGACACAGTTTAGGAGGAGCGATCGCGTCGTTAACTGCAGCTAAGGATCCGAGAGTAAAGCAACTTCTATTATGGTCACCAGTAGGTACACCTTATGAAGACATAACAGGAATTTTAGGACCAAAAGCTGTTCGTAAAATTTCTAAAGAAGGACGATATGATTATTTAGGATTTATGATTACTCAGTCATTTCTCCAAGATTTAAAAAAATACCAGCCTCTTCACGCTATTCGTTCTTACGCTGGACCGGTACATATAATTCATGCGAAAGCAGATGAACAAATACCGAAAGAACATGCGGGGCGCTATAGAAACTCGCTTAATAAAAGAAATCATTCGGAATTAGTGAATGTGGAATATATTGAAAAAGCAGATCATACATTTTCGGGGTATTCATTTGAAGCGGAATTGTTTGAAAAGAGTATCACATGGATAGAAAGGGACGTGACAAGCCAACTAGCATTGCAGCGGTAATCAATAAGTAAAAAAGTGGGTTGCATAATCTGTTTCCGCAGATCGTGCAACCCTAAATTGGAATGTAGGATAAAACTGGAAATAAAAAGAGAAAGAAAATTAACCTATCACTGTTTTGCTTGCAAGAAACGTTCATTGACAACGTCCCAGTCTACAGTATGCCACCAGTTTTGAACGAACTCTGGACGACGGTTTTGGTAGCCTAAGTAATAGGCATGTTCCCAAACGTCAATGACAAGCAAAGGTGTCTTATCATCTTTCAACGGTGTGTCTTGATTTGGTGTACTCATAACAGATAACTCGCCATTATCTAATACGAGCCAACCGTATCCACTACCAAATCGGCTGATTGCAGCTTTGGATAATGTATCTTGGAAATTATCGAAAGAAGTAAAGTACTTGTCGATTTCCCGTTTAATATCCGCTGTAGGTTCACCTTTACTTTTAGGTGTCATAGACTCCCAGAATAAGCTATGGCAGTAATGACCGCCACCATTATTTTGAATGGCTGTTCGAATCTCTTCAGGAACTTTACTTAGATCAGTCAGTAGGGCTTCAAGAGATTGAGAATGTAGCTCCGCATAGTTTTCAAGTGCGGCATTCAAGTTATTGACATACGTCTGATGGTGCTTGCCATGATGAATCTCCAGTGTTCCGGCATCGATGTAAGGCTCAAGACCGTCCACTGCATAAGGCAAATCAGGAAGAACAAATGGCTTCAAATTTTCACCTCCAAAGAAACGACTGGAAAACTTTAATGTTTCCTTAAGGAAATAATGTTTCCTTAGACCAACTTTAATAAATAAACGATGTGAAATCAACTATTTTAATAAAGAATTTTCAAAATGAGTCAAAAGAACCGGAAATATTATATGTTATTTTCTTCTTAACGAGTTAGCTAGTTTACGTTATTTCTCAAAGGGAATAGTTCAACAAAGTGAGGGATGCCGTTATGAAAATGAACTTTTTTTTCTGTTTTATAGTATTTTTTATAAGTACTAGCGCAATTGAACAGCCTGTACACGCAACAGGAAATAATGGGACTATTAGTGTCGTATCATTTGATGGTATGGGCTATGTAGATACTCAACGCTATAAAAATAAAGGAATAATGAAAAACCTTGAAGAAGTAGAAGCGAAGTCTGCCTACGCGACAGATTTTGTAACTGTTACTCCGTCATTGACTGCTCCTTCGCATGCCGCGATGGCGACTGGTGCCGATCCCGCAAAGACTGGAATTGTCAGCAACAGCTTTCATTCAACAGGAGAGAAAGTGCAGGATGATCAGAGCGGATTCTCTCAAACATTAGGCGTCACTCCTATTTGGAAAGAAGCAAGAAATTACGGGAAAGTAACAGCTACAGTAGCTTTTCCAGATTCCAATCCAGATAATGCTTCGGCAGCCACTTATGCTGTCTATTCAGGCGGAACACTGGCAGATTCAAAGTTGCATAAACTGAAATTTAAAACGATTAAAGATAAACGTGTGGAGGCTTTATCGAATGGCTCCAAAAAAGTAAAAGAAGCTGTTATTCATCTGCAAATAAAAAATGTACCTTCCAAACAGTTATACGTGCTAGTGACAGAAGATGAAGAGCCGCTTATGTATATCTCAACTACACGTGAGGAAATTGGACAACAAGTGCACGAAGAAGATTGGATCGCTGTAACTCTTGATCTGCCGGATGAAGAAAGTACCGGCTTTTATGTGAAGATTAAAGGGGATATACAAGACTTAGACAATATCGAATTATTCCAAGGAACGATCATGGGGAGTATGTATCGAGGTCCGGATGGATTTGCTGAAAGTATTGCATCAGAATTCGGTTTTTATCCCGCGTCAGATGAGACAGATGCTTTTAAAGACGGAGACATTACGAGAGAAGAGTACGAACAAGTAAGTGAACGCTTTATTGATTGGGTCACCGATGTCAGTTTATATATTAAAGAACAATATGCCCCCGATCTATTATTTTACTATTACCCGCACGTAGATAATGAATTGCATAACTTTTTGTTACTAGATCCTGCTCAACCTGAATTTACAATTAATACTTTTAATACAAACGAAAACTATGTGAGGTGGGCATTTCAACAAGCGGATCAAGTAATCGGAAGAATTAACAACTCACTCCAACCCGATGACCATTTATTCATTGTGTCAGATCATGGTTTGGAACCTATCCATACACGACTATCGCCAAATAAAGAATTAGAGAAAGCGGGGCTACTCGTGAAAGATAAAAACGGGGAGATAGACACTTCGAAAACGAAAGCTTATGCAGAAGCCAGCGGAACGATTGCACATGTCTATGTGAATGTAAAAGGCCGCGAAAAAAAGGGAATTGTCGAAATAGAAGAATTTGAATCAGTAAAGAGTCAAATAGTGGAAGTATTCAAAAATCCTTCTATACACTCGACTGTTTATTCAGATCCTGCAGATGCAGGAATACCGGCCCTTCGTTGGATACTTGGGAAGAGCAGTTTTACTTATCATTATCCTAGCGTAGCTATACTATCCTCTCGCTTGAGGAATAGCTTCCATGCTTATGAAGATGTGTGGACAAAAGACATGCGGGAATACAAAAAGATTGCTAGCGACAATAGCGGTGACGTTTTTTTATCAGCAGCTTCAGGTTATTTAATGGGTAAAGATGCAAAGATAGCTATCGAACCGACTGAAGAATTGGGTAGCCATGGCGGAGATCCGACACGTTCAAGATTACGACCGATACTATATGTAGCGGGACCTGCTATACCTATAGGAGAACTATCTAAACGAATCTCCATGATAGATATCGCACCAAGCATATATGAATTATTATCGATTCCATCCCCCGAGTTTGTAGAAGGTTCTTCCATTTGGAAGTGATAATAATTATACAAATAACAGAATAAATATTAATATATAGAAATTCACCAAAAAAGAAGCGCATGGGAAGAACATTTAGACATGCGTTTCTTTTGTTTGTTCAAATTTTTCTAACAATATTATTTTATCAATAAAGTATCTTGCGTTTCATTTGAAAAAAAGTATAATAGTGAGTAATGAGTTATTTCAGAAAAAAGAAAAAGGTGAGAAAATGACAGAAAGAAAGAAATTACTGCAAGTAAAGGATTTGCAGACGACCTTTTTCACTGATTCAGGGGAAATTCCAGCGGTAGATCATGTAGACTTTTACGTGAGAGAAGGAGAAATTCTCGGGATCGTTGGAGAATCTGGTTGCGGAAAAAGTGTAACTTCTTTATCTATCATGCAATTGGTTCCGAGTCCGCCAGGGAAAATTACTGGAGGAGAAATTTTGTTTGAGGATCAGGATCTTTTGAAAAAGTCAGAGAAAGAAATGAGAGAGATTCGCGGGAAAGATGTCGCGATGATTTTTCAGGAGCCTATGACCTCTTTAAATCCTTTATTCACGATCGGAAATCAGATGACGGAAGCTATTTCTCTTCATGAGAAGAAATGGTCAAAAAAGCAGATTAAAGCGCGTGCAATCGAAATGCTTAAACTGGTAGGCTTGCCTAGATCTGAGGAAATCATGAAGGAGTACCCACATCAACTGTCAGGCGGAATGCGTCAGCGTGTAATGATCGCGATGGCTCTCGTATGTGATCCGAAAGTATTAATAGCAGATGAGCCGACAACTGCATTAGATGTAACTATTCAAGCGCAAATATTAAAATTGATGCGAGAATTGAATGAACGCATGAACACAGCTATTCTATTAATCACTCATGATTTAGGAGTAGTCGCTGAAACATGTGAACGAGTGGTCGTTATGTACGCAGGACAGGTTATTGAAGAAGCACCGACAAATGTGATATTTGAAAATCCGTGTCATCCATATACGCGCGGTCTTATACAATCAGTACCTGATATGCGTGAGAAAAAAGATCGATTATATTCGATTCCAGGAAATGTGCCAAAACCAGGATCGATCGATAAAGGCTGTAGATTTGCAGCTAGATGTGAAAGCGCTTTCTCTAGGTGCTATGAAGAAACACCGCCACTTTATAGAAACTCCGAAGTTCACCAAACGAGATGCTTTTTATACGATGAGCAAGAAGGAGTGACGAAGCTAGATGAACAAACCACTGCTGAAAGTTGAAGGGTTGAAAAAGTACTTCCCTATTCGAAAAGGTTTGATTGGAAAAACAGTTGGACATGTCAAAGCTATTGATGATGTATCTTTTTATGTCAATGAAGGAGAAACATTAGGGATAGTAGGGGAGAGTGGCTGTGGAAAATCGACGACCGGTCGAACAATTATGCGTTTACTTGAACCGACTGAAGGAGTGGTAGAGTTTCAGGGGAGAGATTTAAGTTCCATGTCCGCCAATGAAATTCGGAAAGTTCGTAGAGATATTCAGATGGTTTTTCAAGATCCTTATGCATCGTTAAATCCACGGCATACAATAGGCAAGATTCTTGAAGAACCTCTTCAAGTACATGGTATGAGTAATGCGAAAGAACGACGTAAAAAGGTTGTAGAATTTTTAAAGATTGTAGGATTAAGTGAATACCATGCAAAGCGTTATCCACACCAGTTTAGTGGTGGGCAGCGTCAAAGAATTGGTATTGCCAGAGCTCTTATGACAAATCCGAAACTCATTATTGCAGATGAACCGGTATCAGCGCTTGATGTATCCATTCAAGCGCAAGTATTGAATCTAATGCAAGATTTGCAGAAGGAATTTAATTTAACCTATATTTTTATAGCGCATGATTTAGGGGTAGTGCGTCACATTAGTGATCGAGTAGCGGTTATGTATTTGGGGAAAATCGTGGAGATCACGGATAGTGAAGAGTTATATGCTAATCCACTGCATCCATATACACAGGCGCTATTGTCTGCAGTTCCCGTTCCAGATCCTAACTTTCAAAAGGAACAAATTATTATTGAAGGGGATATGCCGAGTCCAGCAAACCCACCGAGTGGTTGCGCGTTTCACACAAGGTGTCCATTCAAAATGGATGTATGTACAAAAATCACACCTCGATTAGCAGAGGAAACTATCGGTCATTCTGTTGCCTGCCATTTGTATACAAAGGAAGGCAACGATGATATAGAAAACAATACACAATTGGAGGGGTCTGTATGAGGAAAGGGAAGTTATGGTCATTTGCGTTAATCCTAGTTCTCGTCTTATCAACTGCACTGGCAGCTTGTTCAGGCGGTGACAAAGGAGAAAGTGGCGATAAAGACAAAGACACTGCGGATAAAGGTGGAAGTGAAAACAAAACATTGGTATTTGGTCGAGGGAATGATTCAACATCACTTGACCCATCACGTGTAACTGAAGGGGAGACATTTAAAGTTACAGTGAACTTATTTGAAACATTATTGAACTTTGGAGAACAAGATACAACGGTACAACCGGGTCTTGCTAAAGAGTGGGAACCGAGTGAAGACGGATTAACGTATACTTTCCAATTGGAAGAAGGCGTTAAGTTCCATGATGGAACAGACTTTAATGCAGACGCTGTTGTAAAGAACTTCGAACGTTGGGCGAATGGAGATGCAGATACATTCCCGTACTATAATTCTATGTTCGGCGGATTCAAAGATGATGAAGAACATGTAATCGAGTCAGTCAAAGCAGATGGTGATCACACAGTTATTATTACATTAAAACGTCCACAAGCTCCATTCTTGAAAAATCTAGCGATGAGCATGTTCGCAATCGCAAGTCCGGAAGCATTTGAAAAAGGTGACGATCAATTCGAACGTAATCCTGTTGGAACAGGTCCATTCAAATTTGTAGAGTGGAAGCCTAACGAAACAATTACAATCGAAAAGAACGCAGATTATTGGAAAGAAGGTCTACCAAAACTAGATCGTGTAATTTTCCAATCGATCCCTGATAACTCTGCTCGTTTAAATTCATTAATGACAGGTGATATCGACCTGGCTGATGGAATCAATCCTGCAGATGGATTGAAAATTGAAGATAATGATAAATTACAATTATTTGAGCGTCCTTCTATGAACGTCGGTTATTTAGGATTAACAGTAACACGTGAGCCATTCGATAAGAAGGAAGTTCGTCAAGCAGTAAACTATGCGATTGACAAGCAGACAATCGTAGATTCATTCTTCGAAGGTCGTGCAGAAGTGGCAGCAAACGGAATGCCACCTTCTATTTCTGGATATAACGAAGAAGTAGAACCATATCCGTACGATCCGGAAAAAGCAAAAGAGTTATTAAAAGAAGCAGGTCTTGAAGATGGATTTGAAATGGAATTGTGGGCAATGCCAGTTCCACGTCCTTACATGCCGGATGGAACAAAAGTTGCTGAAGTCATTCAAAGTAATTTAGCGGATGTTGGTATTAAAGCGAAGATCGTTTCTTATGAATGGGCAACTTATCTTGAAAAGGCAAGCAAAGGAGATGCAGACGCGTTTATGCTTGGCTGGACAGGAGATAACGGTGATGCGGACAACTTCTTATATGTATTGCTGGATGAAGACAATATCGGCAGTAACAACTACACATACTTTAAGAATGCTGAAACGCATAAACTGTTTTTAGAAGCACAAACAGAAGTTGATGAGGAAAAGCGTAACGAATTGTATAAGCAAGCACAAGTCATTCTTCACGAAGAAGCGCCTTGGGTACCACTTGCTCACTCCATCCCACTACTTGGCGGTGTGAAAGAGTTAACTGGTTTCGTTCCACATCCTACAGGTTCTGATTTATTATCGAACGTAGAATTTAAATAATGCAGAAGAAAATTGTATGAATGAAGAAGAGGGAGAAGCTCGTATTCTCCCTTTCTTTCATTCATCAATAGGATCAGAGCCGGAGGGGTGAAAGACTTGTTCAACTATACGATAAAAAGACTTCTGCAACTAATTCCTGTCCTGCTAGGTATGACATTTTTAGTTTTTATGTTGATTCGTGCAATTCCAGGTAATCCTGCACAAGTTATTTTAGGGCAACAAGCAACAAAAGAGGCAGTAGAAGCATTGACTATTAAACTCGGTCTGGATCAGCCTTGGTACACGCAATATTTCAGTTATTTAGGAGGCATTTTAAAGGGAGATCTTGGCGAATCTATGCGTACGCGTCTGCCCGTAGCAGATGAGATTTGGCCGTACTTGGCGGCTACGCTAGAACTAGCTTTGTTCGCCATTATTATTGCGGTTGTCGTAGGAATTAATGCGGGTATTATTTCTGCGTGGTTCCAAAATTCATGGTTTGACTATGGTGCGATGATTTTCGCTTTAGTAGGAGTGTCTATGCCAATCTTCTGGTTAGGTTTGATGGGTCAGTGGGCATTTGGTATTGAGCTACAATGGTTACCGACAACCGGCCGTGAGAATGTCAGGGATCCTGTAACTGCGATAACGAATTTATACATAATTGATACGTTGATTGCAGGCAGGTTTGATCAGTTATGGGAAGTTATCCGACATTTAATCTTGCCTGGGTTGGCATTGGCTACAATTCCGATGGCAATCATTGCTAGAATGACCCGTTCAAGTATGTTGGAAGTCATGCGTTCAGACTATATTCGCACAGCGCGCGCAAAAGGTCAGAAGATGTTTTGGGTAGTTTATAAGCATGCGTTGAAAAATGCAATTATTCCTGTACTTACGATTATTGGGTTGCAGATGGGATTGCTTTTGGGCGGTGCGATCTTAACAGAAACGATTTTTGCGTGGCCGGGTATTGGACGCTATATTTATGATGCGATTAACTTTAGAGATTATCCAGTCATTCAATCTGGAATTCTAATAGTCGCATTCATCTTTGTCATGATTAATCTAATTGTAGACTTATTGTATGGATTAATAGACCCGAGGATTAAATATGATTAAGGAAGGAGGAACAGTTCATGTCAGAATTATCGCCTAAGGTAGATGGAGTAGCGGAAGCACAATTAGAGAAAACAACAGGACCTTGGCGGGAAGCTTGGGCGGGTTTTAGAAAAAGTAAAGTGGCAGTCGTTGGAGCGGTTATCGTACTATTCTTTATCCTCTTAGCAATTTTTGGTCCACTCGTGACAAAAGAAGGAATTAACGAACAGTTAATGACAGATCGACTGCAACCTCCTTCTGCACAATATTGGTTCGGCACAGATGACTTCGGCCGGGATATATTCTCGCGTATTATTCACGGCGCACGTATTTCTTTATCAGTCGGATTTTTCTCGGTCGTTGGTTCCATCGTCGTAGGGAGCTTTCTTGGAATTATAGCAGGATACTACGGTCGTTGGGTCGATACGATCATTTCACGAATCTTCGATATTATGCTCGCTTTCCCATCGATTCTATTAGCTATAGCTATCGTATCTGTATTGGGGCCAAGCTTACGTAACGCACTAATTGCTATTGCGATTATTAATGTACCGAACTTTGGGCGGCTTATTCGATCCAAAGTGTTAAGTATTAAAGAAGATGAATATATTACCGCCGCAAAAGCGATAGGTATGAAAGATTTCCGTATATTATTTTCTCACATATTACCGAACTCTATGGCGCCCGTCATTGTACAAGGCACACTCGCTATTGCTACTGCTATTTTAGAGGCAGCTGCACTCGGTTTCCTTGGACTTGGTGCTGAAGCGCCTTATCCGGAGTGGGGGAAAATGTTAGCCGATTCGAAAGACTATCTGCAAAATGCACCTTGGACGATGATTTTCCCAGGTCTTGCGATTATGTTGACCGTTCTTGGGTTCAACTTGATGGGTGACGGCTTACGTGATGCATTAGATCCGAAAATGAAGAGTTAAATTTTAGAGTTTTCTCTTGAGGATGTGTTTAAATATAATGTAATGAATTATGTTTCCTTTTCACACTTGTTGATGAACTTCTGTCTTTGGATAATTAATACGTTTGCTTTATTTCAGAGCTTCCCTTTCCCAATATACAATGGTGAAAGGGATTTTTTCATTATTCCGAATGTTGTTGTAACTTTAAAAATATATTGGTATACTAATATAAATTGATAAGAAAGGAAGTTGAATAATGAACAATTTACCTGTGATCGTAGCACCTATGTTTTTAGTATCTACACCAAAAATGGTTATTGAATCGGGGAAGGCTGGAGTTATTGGATCTTTTCCTTTACTAAACGCAAGACCCGTAGAAGCTTGTGCGGATTGGCTACAAGAAGTGAAGGATGGAATTGGTGACGCACCCTGGGCAGTAAACTTTATCTGTCATAAAACACAAAATACGCGATATGCAGACGAGCTGGAATTGATCCGTAATTATGAACCACCTATTGTTATTACATCGCTTGGTCATCCAGGAGAAGTAGTAGAAATTGTTCATCAGTATGGCGGACTTGTGTATTCAGACGTTGCACATATTGCCCATGCAAAAAAAGCCGCACAGACAGGCGTAGATGGATTAATCTTAGTTTGTGCCGGAGCTGGAGGGCATGGGGGCACACTTAGTCCATTTGCATTCATTGCAGCTGTCAAGCAGTTCTATAGTGGCACAATTATAGTTGCAGGTGCGATGTCGACAGGCGCTGACGTAGCGGCAGCACAAATGATGGGTGCGGACTATGCATATCTAGGTACACGTTTCTTGGCGGCAGAAGAAAGTGCAGCTTCAGAGGAGTATAAGCAAATGGTGATGGATTCCACTGCTGAAGATATTTTATATACAGATGCATTTAGTGGTGTTCCTGTTAACGTACTAGTTCCTAGCCTACTTAATCAAGGGATCGATCCTAGTAAATTAACTTCTAAAGATGAAGTGGATCTTTCGGAAATGGTAGACGCGAAAGCTTGGCGAGATATTTGGTCAGCAGGTCAAGGAGTCACAACATTGGATAAACGTGAAGCGACAAAAGATATTATTGAAACATTAACAAATGAATACCATCAGGCAATTGAAAAAATCTACACAAAGCAAACTGAAAAAGTGAATGACTAATCATTCATAAATGTTAGCCTGTTAAGTAACTATATTATGCATAATTCTTTCATTCATGTAGTTAAAAGCGATTTTGATTATAGTAATTGGATGGAGTGAGGATTACTTAGCGTGTCTCACGGCTTGCGCTTCCAGACGATACGCTTTCCGGAGGGGGCGCGGTGGACCGTCAAGCGTTGCGAGTTACACCTGTCACCCTTGATCCTCCCGGAGAATCCTAGCACGTATCCTATTTTTCAGCACAGTACAGGAGAAGGAACTTACCTCACTCCAACTTCTGGACGAACACGTACACTATTTTTCTGTACTGTATAGAAAAAGTCACCTATCCGCTCTCACTTCTGAACCAACCCCAACTGACTTCCTAACACAAACACTCCTTTTCTGCGTTTGTTTTTCAGGGAAATAGGGAAGGATATAACAAATTGGTTTGGAAGTGGGGTGGAGGAATTGAATAAAGTATTCACGGCCTTAGCATTTATAGGCGTACCTCTTGTCTTAATAGGGTCTTTTCTTAACTGGTCTGACTTATGGATATTTGCGCTTTGTTGTTTGAGCATCGTTGCCTTAGCTGCATTCATCGGGAGAGCGACTGAAAGCCTCGCAATTGTAAGTGGGCCACGAATCGGTGGTTTATTGAATGCTACATTCGGTAATGCAGTAGAACTTATCATTTCTATATTTACATTAAAAGCTGGTCTAATCGGAATTGTACTAGCCTCACTGACTGGTTCTGTATTAGGAAACTTACTTCTAGTGTTAGGGCTGTCATTTTTTGCGGGTGGGTTGAAACATAAACAACAAAGTTTTAGTATCCATGACGCGCGCTACAACTCAGCATTGCTAATTTTCGCAGTAGTAGTTGCATTTGTTATTCCTGAAGTGTTTACAATGACGATGGATACGAGAACTGAATTGAATTTGAGTATCGGTATCTCGATTATACTCATTTTAATTTATTTGGCAGGTTTAGTGTTTAAATTATTTACGCATCGTGGAGTATTCGGTTCAGATAATCATGAGACAGAGGAAGTACCAGAGTGGACGAAGAAGAAAGCGATACTTGTCTTATTAATCTCTACTGTAGCGGTAGCTTTTGTTTCTGAAAAGCTCGTGCATACATTTAGTACATTAGGTGAAAAGTTTGGTTGGACGGAACTATTCATAGGAGTAATTATCGTCGCAATCGTAGGGAATGCAGCAGAACATTCGTCAGCCATTACGATGGCGATGAAAAACAAAATGGATGTATCGGTAGAGATTGCTATCGGGTCTACATTGCAAGTAGCGATGTTTGTGGCTCCAGTTTTAGTACTGATTTCATTAATGATGCCAACTGCTATGCCACTTGTCTTTACATGGCCGGAGTTGATCGCTATGATTACGGCGACTTTACTTGTAGTCAATATATGTCACGATGGGGAGTCCAATTGGTTTGAAGGACTCGTATTATTCTCGGCATATGTAATTATGGGTATTGGATTCTTTTTGCTGTAAGAAGTTACCAATCTTGGTGAGGTATATCGTTACGTACCAGACAGATATTTAGCTTGTGGGACGAGGTGAATTATACGTCTACTAATTAAAATCAGGCAGGGGAAAACGAGTAGTTTTTCCCTGCCTGATTTGTCAAGATAGACGTTGTTTGAAGTCTTCGTAGCCGAATTGTTTTACGATTTTTGTTTCATTGGAAGCTGTATGCAATACGATGGAAGGCAAATTCATCCCATTGAATGTATTGTTTTTTACCATGGAATAATGTGCCATGTCGCAAAATACGAGACGGTCACCTGGTTGCAGTGGAGCATCGAATGAGTAATCACCAATGACATCTCCAGCTAGGCAAGTCGGTCCGCCAAGACGATAAGTGTAGGCTTTTTCATTTGGCATGCCTGCATCAATAATGTCGGGACGGTAAGGCATTTCTAAGACGTCCGGCATATGACAGGAAGCTGATGTATCGACAATCGCAATGTCCATTCCATTATGCATAGTGTCCAGTACTGTCGCCACGAGAAAACCGGTATGAAGAGCTACCGCTTCTCCAGGCTCCAAGTATACTTGAAGTCCATATTTATTTTGCATCAACCGTATGGAACGAATTAACGTTTCTACGTCATAATCAGGACGCGTAATATGATGACCGCCACCGAAGTTGATCCATTTCATATGGTGTAAATAAGATCCAAACTTTTCATCTATAATTTCGACCGTGCGCCACAATGTATCAGAGTTTTGCTCGCACATCGTATGGAAGTGAAGTCCGCTAATTCCTTCCAGCTGCTCGGGTTCAAAATGATTTAATGTAACACCAAATCGTGAGTGGTCGAAACAAGGGTTGTACATATCTACTTCAATTTCCGAGTACTCAGGATTGATACGAATACCGCATTCAATTTTCTTGTCTTGCTGCTGCACCCGATCTTTGAACTTCTTCCACTGCGCAAATGAATTGAATACTAGATGATCGGAGTAACGAAGAATTTCATCGAATTCCTCTTCATGAAAAGCAGGAGTATACGTATGAACTTCTTTTCCCATTTCTTCGTACCCAAGACGTGCTTCAAATAAGCCACTAGAAGTGACACCGTGAAGATATTGTCCGATTAACGGATACACTTCGAACATAGAAAATCCTTTTTGAGCAAGAAGGATTTTGCATCCTGTTTGGTCGATCACATATTTCATTTTTTCTAAATTAGCGATCAATAATTTTTCATCGACTACATAACTAGGCGAAGAAACTGCTTGTACGTCAAAGTTCATAATACTCTCCTCAGTCAATCAAAGTTGGGTTAAAATCTTCATGCCAAGGCAAACCATATTCATTCAATGCGTCCATAAATGGATCTGGATCAAACTCCTCAATATTGAATACGCCTGGTTTCTTCCATTTACCAGTAAGTATCATCATCGCACCGATCATTGCCGGAACTCCTGTCGTATAGGAAATTGCTTGTGAACCAACTTCACGATAACATTCTTGGTGATCACAAATATTGTAGACATAATATGTTTTTGGCTCGCCGTCTTTTGTTCCTTGATAGATGCAACCGATATTTGTTTTTCCTTTTGTACGCGGTCCTAAAGAGGCCGGATCTGGTAGTACAGCCTTTAGAAATTGTAAGGGAACAATTTGCTGACCTTCAAAATCAATGGGCTCGATAGATGTCATACCTACATTTTCCAATACACGTAGATGCGTTAAATATTTTTCGGAGAATGTCATCCAAAAACGGATTTTTTCGATTCCTGTAATATTTTTAGCTAAAGACTCTAACTCTTCATGGTACAGCAAGTATACGTCTTTAGGTCCGATTTCAGGTAAATCATATACACGCTTAATTTCAAGAGGCTCTGTTTCAACAAATTCTCCATTTTCCCAATAGCGACCGTTAGCAGTGATTTCACGGATATTAATTTCTGGGTTAAAATTCGTGGCGAATGGATATCCGTGATCTCCCGCGTTCGCATCGACAATATCAATTGTATGAATTTCATCGAAGTAATGTTTAAGTGCATAGGCGGAGAATACACCCGTAACCCCGGGATCGAAACCGCTACCGAGCAATGCGGTAATGCCCGCTTCCTCAAACTTCTCTTTATAAGCCCATTGCCATTTGTATTCAAATTTAGCTGTATCCAAAGGTTCGTAGTTTGCTGTATCTAAATAATCCACTTTTGTTTCTAAACAGGCATCCATAATCGTCAAATCTTGGTAAGGCAATGCTACATTAATAACGATATCCGGCTTAAATTCATTGATTAATGCTACTAGCTCTGCCACGTTATCGGCATCTACTTGAGCTGTTTGAATTTTTGTGCGTCCGCCATCTAGTTTTTCTTTCAATGCATCACATTTCGACTTCGTCCGGCTCGCAATACAGATCTCCTCAAATACATCCGGCACTTGACAACACTTATGAACTACTACACTAGCGACTCCGCCAGCTCCGATAATTAACGCTTTTCCCATTACAGAACACCACCAATTATTATTTTTTATGAAGTGCGATTGTTAATTCGCGTAATACTTTACAAGCAACAGCTGTTGAAACACCACTTTGATCATAGATAGGGGATAACTCATTAATGTCACAAGCGACAATATTCAGACCGCTGACGGTAAGAATTGCTTGTAGAAGTTCTAAAAAGCTGACGCCGCCTGCTTCTGGTGTTCCAGTACCCGGAAAGACAGAAGGGTCCAACACATCCAAGTCAATCGTTAAATATACGGGTTTCCCTTGGAGTTTAGCGACCGTATGTTCCAAACCGTCAAAATTAAACTTATTCATGAAAACATGTTGTTTCGCCGCCCATTCAAATTCAGGACGGTCTCCCGAACGAATGCCGTATTGATAGATTTTGTCATCCCCAAGCAAATCCCAAATCCTGCGAATAACTGTAGCATGTGATAACCGTTGATCTAAATAATCTTCACGCAAATCAGTATGTGCATCAAATTGAATGACATGCAAATCAGGATGCTTCTTCAAAGTTGCACGAACAGCACCTAACGTGACGAGATGTTCGCCGCCAATCATACAAGGAATCTTATCATCTCGTAATATGGTTGCGGTATATTGCTCAATTTGTTCGAGTGCACGCTCTGTATTTCCGAAACTCAACTCCAAATCACCGCCATCAAACAACGTGTAATCCGTTAAATCTGCGTCTTGATAGGGACTGTACGTTTCCAAGCCGAATGATTCGCTACGCATTACTTTACTAGCAAAACGAGTACCTGGTCGGAAAGACGTTGTAGAATCAAATGGCGCACCAAACACTACTAAAGATGCATCTTCGTAGTCAGCTTCAAAGCCAAGAAAAGTCTCGATATTTTTATTCAGCATGGATTAATAACTCCTTTACATAATTCGGCAATGCAAATGAACCGACATGTAGTTTAGGATTATAATATTTCGTCTGTAATCCTAGTGCATTCCATCGCTCTGCATCTAAATCTTCAACAGGATCATATGTCTTGGATGCAAAACCGAACAACCAATGACCAGAAGGGTAAGTCGGAATATGAGCTTGATACACTTTAGAAATAGGGAAGAACCCCATAATACTTTTATGTGCGCGCTGCATACCGAGAGCATCTTCTTCGTAAAATGGACTTTCATGTTGATTTACTAAAATTCCATCATCACGCAATGCTTTATAACAATTGCCATAAAACTCTTTTGTGAACAGACCTTCTCCAGGACCAAAAGGATCTGTTGAATCTACAATGATTAAATCATAGGCATTTTCTTGTTGACGGACAAATTTTAAACCGTCTTCGTAATATAAGTTAACACGCGGATCAGTCAATTGACAGGCTGTTTGTTGTAAGTATTTCTGACAAACCTCTACTACTTGTTGATCAATTTCTACCATATCAATTTGTTTAATCGATGGATATCTTGTCAATTCGCGAACCGTACCGCCATCACCAGCGCCAATGACGAGCACTTTTTCGATGGCGGGATTAGTCGCCATTGGTACGTGTACAATCATGTCATGATAGATGAACTCATCTTTTTCTGTCACCATTACATAGCCGTCAAGTGTGAGAATTTTACCGAACTCAGTCGTTTGAAAGACATCAATCTTCTGAAATTCGCTTGTCCCTGTATAAAGCTGTTCTTCTACACGAATAGAAAAACGAACATGTGGTGAATGATCTTCTGTGTACCATAGGTTCATCGGTCAGCCTCCCTTACAACATTGATGTATTCCACATTTGAATCTTCGGTGCCTGTTAAGAAGCAGCCTTTTTCTTTACAGTAGTCAATGTATTGTATAATTTCTTTTGTAATTAGCTCTCCTGGCGCCACAATAGGGATGCCTGGCGGATAACACATAACGAATTCACTGGCGATTCGTCCTGCTGAATTTGTTAAATGCATCACTTCTTTTTCCGCGTAAAATGCTTGTTGCGGTGTTTGTTCGATGGTCGGATTAATATACTCATGATCAAATAATGAACTCGGATCTTTTTTATATCTTCGTTTAATTTCCGCTAATGCTGCGACTAAACGTTCCAAATCAAGCGTTCGATCGCCAACAGAAATATAAGCTAGAATATTGGCTACATCTCCAAATTCAATTTGGATATCATACTCATCACGTAAAATATCATACACTTCAATACCCGCAAGCCCCATTTGGCGCGTATGTATCGACAGTTTGGATTCATCAAAGTCGAATACAGTATCCCCATTGATCAATTCTTTAGAATATGCATAATAGCCGTCTATCTTATTAATTTCATCACGTGTATATTGTGCCATCCGTATGACTTTATCAAAAATCTCCTGTCCGTGAAGCGCAAGATTTTTACGGGAAATATCAAGTGAAGACATTAATAGATAGGAGCCGCTTGTCGTTTGAGTTAGATTAATAATTTGCCGCGTGTAGCCTTCACTGACTTCGTTGTTGATAAGTAAGAAGGAACTCTGCGTCAGAGAACCGCCTGATTTATGCATACTAATGGAAGCCATGTCTGCGCCTACAGACATGGCGGAAGCAGGTAGTTTATCATTGAAATAAAAGTGCGTACCATGCGCCTCATCTACTAATACAAGCATGTCATGTGCATGGGCTAAATTAGTAATTGCCTGCAAATTTGAACAAATTCCATAGTAAGTTGGATTATTTATAAGTATGGCTTTTGCATCTGGATTCGCTAAGATCGCTCGTTTTACTTCATCCACTGCCATGCCTAGTGGAATACCTAATTCTTTTTCAACACCCGGATTAACATAGACAGGCACAGCGCCGCTTAAAATTAATGCATTAATCGCACTGCGGTGAACATTGCGCGGCATAATAATTTTCTCTCCTGCTTTACAAGCGGTCATGACCATCGCTTGAACTGCTGAAGTTGTGCCGTTGACTAAAAGAAAGGCATGTTTTGCACCGAAAGCTTCAGCAGCCAATTCTTCTGCTTCTCGAATGACTGAAACCGGATGACATAAATTGTCGAGTGGTTTCATCGAATTCACATCATGATGCAGGCACGTTTCTCCGAGGAAATCCGCAAGTTCTTTATTGCCTCTCCCATGTTTATGTCCTGGTACGTCAAACGGAACGACGCGTGCTTTTTGGTATTGTTGCAATGCTTCCATAATAGGAACACGATGTTGGGATAGTGTCACAGTTTTCTCCTCACTCATTTTCATAGACGTTGGAACCACTGAAGATTTCAATCATCTCTTTCCGTAAATTATGAGAGATTTGAAGTCTTTCTTTCGGCGGTAGTTCTGAAACATCCTTGTTAAATAGGTAATCTTGTAAGTCGATTTCTTTGATCAGCATCTTCGTATGAAAAATATTTGCTTGATAAACATTGACGTCAATCGCGTCATATTTTTCTAATGTTTTTTGATCGATGAAATCTTGAATAGAAGTCATGGAATGATCCATGAATAACTTTCTGCCATCTACATCTCTAGTAAATCCACGAACTCGATAGTCTGCAGTAATAATATCTGAATCAAAGCTGCCGATTAAATAATCCAAAGCATTTAGTGGAGAAATCTCGCCACATGTAGAGACGTCGATATCTACTCGAAAGGTTGCGATTGAATTATCGGGATGGTATTCAGGATACGTATGAACCGTTACGTGACTCTTATCTAAATGGCTGACAACGGAATCTTTATCTGGCATAAACGGGATGGCTCCTTGATTACAAGAAGGGTCAATTTGTGAAGCAGGGAACTTTTCCTCTGAAATCATTAACGTGACGCTTGCTCCTTGTGGATCATAATCTTGCTTACTAACGTTTAATACGTGTGCTCCGATCATTTCGGTAACATCGTATAAAATCTTTGTTAGCCGTTCTGAATTATATTGCTCATCAATATAGGCGATATACTCACTTTGCTCTCGTCGACTTTTCGCATAGCTCACATCATAAATGTTGAAGCTAAGAGTTTTGGTGAGGTTGTTAAAGCCGTAGAGCTTCAGCTTATTGTCCAACCTAAACATCCGTCCTTTCTTTTCAAATTTTCTACGGTATCGAAAAAAAGTCTCTCCCCAATCGACATGCAGATACACAAACATGACAGATTGGAGAGAGACCTTTACTCTGTTTGCTTGTATATAAACGTGTAGAGGATAACCCTCTAGTCCATTACATAACAGGTGATTTGGTTGACGTGGTACTCATAGTCTTACTCTTCCTAAATTAAAAAACTTATGAAATTGTCTTCATTATAAAGGAAATAGGTGAAAAAACAAACCTTTTTCCTTGAAAAATAATAAAAAATATGACGATGACGTATACGAATAGGGCGAAAAAAATTGTCCTATGAGCACGAGTAGGATATTGTATAAAGTAAAGAATGACACTTCTTGGAGGGAAAGTAATGAATGATACAAAAGTGCAATACTTAGAAAATGTGCGGCAAGATTTTGAAACAAGTCCGTTTTGGACATTTGCAGGTTTACAGACACAAAAGTTGGAAGAAGGAAGTGTAGAATTATATCTTCCGTACCGTAAAGAATATGATAATGTACGTGGTACTATTCATGGCGGTATATATATGTCTGTTTTAGATACGACGATGGGTATGCTTTGTCGCTCGCTTGGTTCAGATGACGTAATGACTATTCAAATGGCGACACAATTTTTAAAGCCCGTTAAAGAAGAGGCTGTCTACTCAAGAGCATCCGTTATTAATCGAAGCCGTAGTACAGCGCTAGTAGAAGCAAAGTTATTTAATGAAAAAGATGAAATGGTTGCGCATTGTACAGCTACGTTTAAATTGAAGTAATTAGACATCCACGAAAGACCATCATCTATGGGTAGAGGTAGGTTTGCGCATGAATAAAAAAGCTTTGTATTTAGGATTGTTTACAGTTGTTGCGTGGGGTTCTAGTTTTGCAGCTATTCGAGTCAGTTTATTAGGAGGATACTCACCCGGTCATCTCGTGTTAACCCGTTTCGCAGTAGCCTCTCTAGTCTTTATTTTATATGCACTTTGGCCAGGTACGAAAATCCGTTTTCCAGCTTGGCGGGATATGTGGAAAATTTTATTATTAGGTTGGACAGGTATTAGTGTTTATCATTTTGGATTAACGTATGGTGAACAAACGGTTGCTGCCGGTACAGCAGGATTATTTATCGCAACAGTTCCAATTTTTACTACGATTATTGCTATCATTTTTTTGAAGGAACGAGTGAGTATATTAGGTTGGATAGGTATGGCTATTGGATTAGCGGGCGTGGCTTTAATTACAATCGGCAGTTCAGAAGGAGCTTTGGAAGTTTCCGTAGGTGCGTGGTTCATAATAGTAGCCGTCATCGCCACATCTTTCTTTTTCGTCTTTCAAAAGCCTTTATTTAAAAAATATACACCTATCGAGTTAACAGCTTACTTTACATGGGCAGGAACATTACCATTTCTATATTTTACGCCAGGCATCATAAATGAAATTCAAGGGGCTACGATGGAAGCTACACTCGCTACTATATATATGGGAATTATTCCTGCTACTATTGCTTATGTTACATGGTCTACAGCGCTATCCATTGCAGATGCCGGAGCTGTTTCCAGTTTACTTTACATAGAACCGGTCGTAGCGATTGTAGTGGCGTGGGTGTGGTTACAGGAATTACCGAGTGTTTTGTCCACAGTTGGAGGAATAATTGCGATTGTCAGTGTGATTGCAGTGAACTGGGAAACGATGAGAAGGCGACCAGCACTACGTTAAAAGACAGCCAAGTATGTTCACTCGGCTGTCAATCGGTGGATTATACTTTTGGAACAAATGTTTCACAATCTGTTTCTGCTGAATTTTTTGCTTTTTCACCTTTTCTTGTAACCACTCGAATTTCTTCTGCCCGACATTTGTTACCAGATGCCCAAAAGTTACAGTTTGTCACTTCGCATAGTACGTCTTTTGCCAATTGACCCACCTCCTTTTTTATACGATGCCCAAATAGTTGATGTTTATACAGGCATGTGTAGAGGAGTATATTTAGTGAAAGTTTGGAGGAGAGTATATGGTGAAAATACAGGATATCGATACGCCGCGCTTACAAAACTACTTACAATTTGTGCGTGATCCTATCGCTTTCTTTACACGTGTTCAACCACTCGGAGATGTCATTTCATTGAAAACAGGGGTGTCTCCAACATTTGTGGTGAACAGTCCGGAAGCGATTCGTGAAATTCTGATTCGGCATGATTCGTCATTTGTCAAAGGGAGAACTACGACCGTTTTACAAAGAACAGTAGGTGAAGGGGTACTGACTTCGGAAAGTGTAAAGCATGCTGCACAAAAGAAATATATCCAACCAGCATTTTATAAAGAATCCCTTGAGCGCTACGCATATGCCATTATAGACGAAACAGAAAAAGTAGCTGAGCGTGTAGAGAAAGAGCGTATGTGCGATATACATAGTGTGATGATGGAATTAACATTGTCGATTATTACGCGAACGATGTTTTCGACAGATGTTTCAGGAGAGGAAAAAAGACTGGCGGATGCGGTAACGACTACGATTGAGGAAAGCGTCAATATTTTATTCAGTCCAGTTATCATTCCTGCATCGATCCCAACAAAATCTAATCAGCGCCATAAAGAAGCGATTCAAACACTGGAAGAGATGATTGAGGATGTACTACATGCGGCGAAAGATCATCCTGATTGGTTCCAAGGGACACTTTTAGGTATGATGCGGGCTGTGACTGATGAAGAGGGCAATCGTCTGCCTGATAAAGAAGTGCGTGATCAAATGATGACAATGCTTCTAGCAGGGCATGAGACAACTGCAAATTTACTTGCATGGCTATTTGCGGAAATTGCGAGTCATGAAAAAGTGGAACGACAATTAGTGGAAGAATTAATGAACGCCGATTTGGCTGGAAGTCCTTTTTTATGGATGCAGAAATTACCTTACGTACAACAGATTATTGAAGAAGGGTTACGTCTGTATCCGCCAGCGTGGCTAATTTACAGGGAATTGGCAGAGCCGCAAGAGATGTTTGGAAAAACGTTCAAAAAAGGCAGTACGTTTATGATTTGTCCGTATGCCATTCATCGAAATGAAGAAGTATTTCCACAACCAGAATTATTTGATCCGGACAGATTTGCTGCAGGCAACCGCTACGCACCTTTTAGTTATGTTCCTTTTGGCGGTGGATCAAGAAGCTGTATCGGTTCAAGATTTGCGATGCTTGAATCCACACTCATTATAGCCGTGTTATATAAGCGTTTTACTTTTCGTAACGTACGTGACCATGCACCTATTCCCGAGCCGTTGATTTCCTTACGTATTCAAGATGGTTGGCCAATGGAAGCATGTAGACGACAATAGCAGAATGGTGTAGTAAATAAATCTGGCAGAGAAAAACAACTAGTCGATCCCTGCCAGTTTTCAGTCAGTAACAAAAAGATTTCTTCTCCTTCCTTACCAAAAAACGCGGGATAAAACGCAACGAAACGACATACCTAACGTCTCCACTACTCTCATCCGTCGAACTCCCACCATCTAGAAACAACAATTAAATGATACCCACAGTAACGATTCTCCCCATTAACCACTATACTTAAAACAGCACAGTTATATCCAAAAAAAGAACTGTCACAAAAAATCAGTCGCTACTGACTTCTTGGACAGCTCTTTACATTCAATACGTCAAATAAACACTACAGCTTCTTTCGGTGTCGGCAACTCCACAATTCGCTGGACTTCTGTGCCTTCTAACGTTTCCTCTTTATATAACGCGTTCACTAATTCCTCAAACTGATAAGCATGTTCCGTAAGTAACGTTTCAGTTTTCTGTGCAGCTTGGTTAAAAAGCATCTGCATTTTTTCTTCTTTTTCAGCTTTATTGAAAATCAAGGAAAATCCATCTTGGAAAATCCCGGTATTGACCATACGTTCTAAAATATCTTTCGCTTGCTCTACATCACCGCTGACACCAATGCTATGTTCACCCAAATACAGGCGTTCAGCGATACCACCGGCCAAAATCATACTCACTTGATCGAGTAATTCACTGGCTGTCGATAAATGCAGTTCCTTTTGAATAGGGGCTACATAACCGAGTGCTTGTCCTCTCGGAATAATAGTCGCTTTCCGTACAGAACCCGGTTTTGTAATAGCGGCAATCAGCGCGTGGCCAGACTCATGAATCGCAACACGACGTTTCGTCTCTTGATCATTCAATGTTCGTGCTGTATTTCCTAGAATTGTACGATCAATTGCAAAATCCAAGTCATGTTTTTCAATTAATGTACGACCTTCACGAATAGCACGACGGCTAGCAGTTTCAAATAATCCGCTAATTTCAGCTCCAGAAAAACCAGATGTGCTTTCAGCTAGCGTATCCAGTGAAGCAGCAACATTTGGCGCGAGGGTTTTTCCATTCGTATGAATGTCGATAATTTCACGACGTCCCTTCGTGTCGGGCAGTTGGACATTAAATGTAAAATCAATACGACCAGGACGTAAAAATGCATCGTCAAGTAAATCTTTTCTATTAGTTGCGGCAATAAATAGAATGCCATCATTGTCTTGACCACCGTCTAGTTGGACAAGTAGTTCAGTTAATGTTTTTTCTGCTTCATCTCCGCCATGTTCTTTTCGTTTTGCAGCTAGCGCATCCACTTCGTCAATAAATATGACAGCTGGAGTTTGTTTGCGAGCATTTTGGAAAAGTGTGCGTACACGAGACGCACCAACTCCGACAAAAAGTTCTGTGAATGCTGCGCCGCTTGAAGAATAAAAGGTAGCGCCGATTTCTTTCGCCATTGCTTGTGCGAGCAAAGTCTTACCCGTTCCTGGAGGTCCGTAAAGTAAGATTCCTTTTGGCAATTCGATATTCATCTCTTTCGCAACTTTAGGATTTTTAAAGATTTCTAACGTTTGTGAAATTTCATCTTTCATCTCAGGAGGAATTCCACCAATGTCATCCAATGTAATATCTGGAAGAGGGGTCGCCTTTGATGCCTGGTGTTTCATACCTGACGCACCGATGTTCAGTTTTCCTTTTTTATGAAGGATGAATAGTGTGAGCATAGCAGTCAGTAAAAGACCGCTAATGACCCAGCCGCCTACTGAGTTTGCTGTTTTGTATTGATACGATATATTGTACTTCTGGACGAGATCATCCACTAAAGTACTTTGTGGACGAACCATCGTAATATAGGATTGGTTATTGATTGAGATAGAAAGTTCACCATCGGCTGTTTCTTTTAATAGCAGCGCATCGCCTGAATGTGAAGCGATCAATCGTTCCATCTCGGCAAAAGAGACTTCTTTTCCACCAGCTCCCTGAAAGTAATTCCACGTGACCCCTGCAGCGATTGCCGTGACAAAAAGGACGATGAGTAAAATCTTAGATGCTAGCTTAGATATAGGCTTCAAAGTCGGCGACAGCTCCTTTTGTAAGTTAGAATACATTATAATAAAAAAACGCTAGTTTGAATAGTCTATTCGGACGAAAGAAGTTACAGTTTTATAACAGTGAAAAAGAATACCCGACTATCTGATCATATAACATATACGAAAAGCCCTAGAATCTGAGAGCATCTCAGTTTCTAGGGCTTCATTTCATTTAGGATAAATATCTTGCAACACAGCAAATCCGTCTTTTACTTTCATCTCTGCAAGTAACTTGCCGCGTTGTGAAAGTTTCTCCAATTCAGTACCGGTATTTTCCGATACATAAAAGCGATCGGGAAGGAAATCAGCATAATATACAGTATGGCTACCGTCATAAGGTTCTCCATAATAATACATCGTTCCTTCTAAATACAAATCGTCACTCGGCTTTTTATCGGTTATCATTTTTAAACCATACAGTTCTTCACTATTTTGTCGTTCAAGCACAGCATATACTTTTAAATTTCCAGAGTACTTCGAAGTCAGTTTGTCAAGAAGTGCAGGCTCTATGGAATCTGGACCAAACTCTTCAATAGCGAATTGCAATTGCACGTAATCTCCGTATAAAATATCGCGAGGATCTACTGGAATAGTTTCCAACAAAACTGTCTCGCCTTTATTCACTGTCCACAAAGGTTTCCATGTCATAGATACCAAAAGCAAGATAGGGACAATTAGCGCGATCAGAAATAGGTTTCGTTTATTCTTCATGACGCTTCACCGTCTCTCGCCGAGATTTTTCAAACCAGAAACCAAATCCAATTAATATCAATCCACCAATAATAAAGAATAGAGACTTTGGCATAAAGTCATAAGAGATATCAGCGTAATACCGATAGATTAATCCACAAGTAATCAGAATGGCAGGTAAACTATCGTTCTTTAGAAAGTAAATTAGCAAAATAATGAATAGAGCAGCGAAAACATAAGGAGCAACCGTCTCTACGTTCAGTGTTTCCCATGCATACTCAAATGTTAACGTAATCCCTGCAATACCATACAGCACGGAACCGACCCAAGTGGACGCTGTTTTGTAGCGCTTAAATGGATAGAGGACTAGGAACACCCCCCCGACGAAAACAAGAAATAAAGAAATCCATTCATCGAGACCGAATGATTCCAATAGATTGACTACAAAAGCTGTCGTTACGAGAACAGCCATGACAAATAGTGAAGATTTTTGACCAAGTCTCTTCTCGTTCATCCAAAACAATATCGGAATCAATAGCAACAACCAATAAGGAGTGCTGGAAATGCTAGCGAAAGATGAAAAACTATAGACGATTAAAAAGGCACTTGCGAAAACCGCCACTAACTGATCTCGTAAGTAGTATGCAAGTGGTAAAATTCCGATGGCCCACAATAAAAAGTCTGTGTAGACGGTATGTTGTAAATGGAAACTTTGACCGATAAGAAAGATTCCGGCCCCATAGACTGCAGCTCCGATGTAAAACATGCTTTTAGCAGTTTTCTCATAATTATCCTCAAGCACATGACCGACAATATAAAATAAAATTAAAGAAAAAACGATTAAGCCGAATTTGAAGAATGGCGTCATGCCTGCCCAGTTACCCGCAATAAAGCTTAAAATTCCGACCCCTATAAGAATAGCTCCAAATACGAGTAATACTCTGACGAAATTGGTAGAGCCTCTCGGTTCGTAAAGGGCTAATAGATCCCTGGCATCTTTGGAATCCAATCTTCCTTGCTGCTGCAAATAGCGGAACTCATTTTCCAGAAATCTATATTCTGGCTTGCTGACTTTTCTTTTCACTATAAAAAACCTCCTTTCAACCTTTAGTAAGTAGTCGCGATATATCGCGATATGTTACAACTATCATAACATTTTTATTATTTTAAGTCGAAAATTACTAAAATATGTTTTTTCCTTTAACTTCCTATTGACATTATTTTGAGAACGATTATCATTGATAAAAAAGAAGTGGGAAGTGGGATTTTAATGAGAAGAAAAATAGTAGGTACACTTGCATTAACAGCTAGTATTCTATTGGCAGCTTGCGGTACGGATTCTAATGCAGATAAAACTAACCCGACTGAATCAACTAATGTAGCTGATTTAACAGTGGAGACAGATGCTTATAAAAAATTTGCATTGGAACAGATGGACCAATTCGTAATCGAGACAGAGAAGTTTGTGACGGCTGTGAAAACTGGACAATTGGAAGAGGCGAAAGCGATATATCCACTTGCGCGCATGTATTTTGAACGTTCCGAACCGATTGCAGAGAGTTTTGGCGATTTGGATCCAAGAATTGATGCACGTTTAGCTGATGTTCAAGAAGAAGGTCAAGGAGAAGAAGAGTGGTCTGGATATCATAAAATTGAATACGGTCTGTGGGTAGAAAAGACGACAGAAGGCTATGCCGAAGTCGCTGATCAATTATTAAAAGATGCCAAAGAATTACGGGCGCGTGTTGAAACGGTAGAAGTTTCTCCAGATTTAATGATTACAGGAGCTGTCGACCTTTTGAACGAAGTCTCTACTTCTAAAATTACCGGTGAAGAAGAAATTTATTCGCATACAGATTTATATGACTTTAAAGCCAATATAGAAGGTGCGGAGAAAATATTTGAAATATTGAAAGACAAAATGGTAGCGAAAGATCAGGCGCTTGTAGATGAGTTAGAAAGTAAATTCGCAACGATCAATGAATTGCTTGAGAAATATAAAGATGGATCTGATGGCTATATATCCTATGAACAGTTAACACAAGAAGATACAAAAGCTTTATCGGAAGCTGTTAATCAATTAGGTGAACCATTAAGTATGATGGGCATCGTAATGGAGTGAGTGACATGTCAGAAGAAAAATTTTTCGAAAAGAAAATTTCACGTCGTCAAATGTTGAAGTATACAGGGGCAGGTGCAGCGGGAGTAGTTATCGGCGCTTCAGGTCTAGGCAGTGTACTCAATGTTTTCGGTATGGCTGTAGAAGAAGACAATCCACGTGCGAAACATAAAATCAATTTTTATGGGAAGCATCAATCGGGGATCGCGACTGAATGTCAAAGTTACGTCTATTTCGCTTCGTTACATGTTTTGGTAAGTTCTCAGAAAGAGTTGATGGATCTATTCAAAATGTGGACTCCATTATCTGTTCGTATGATGAATGGAGAACAGATAGCGGATCCTTCTTCCAACCTGTTACTGCCGGCTAAAGACACTGGAGAAGCAGTCGGGTTGGATGCGATGAATTTAACGCTAACATTTGGCGTAGGACCTTCTTTATTCGAGAAAGATTCACTCGGATTAGCAGCAAAACGTCCGAAAGAGTTAAAAGACTTGCCGCATTTCCCTAAAGATCAACTAGATCCTGCCTATACAGGTGGCGACATTTGCATTCAGGCATGTGCCGATGATCCGCAAGTGGCGTTCCATGCCGTCCGTAATTTAGTGCGAGCCGCTTCCGGTAAAGTGAGTCTTAAGTGGACGCAGGCAGGATTCAATTCTTATCCGATGAAAGGTAAAAAGAAAGAAACGCCCCGCAATTTATTTGCTTTTAAAGATGGCTCAGTTAATCCGAACAGCACAAAAGAAGCGGAAATGAATGATGTTGTTTGGGTTGGTGCAGGAGACTCGAAAAATTGGATGACGAATGGCAGCTATCTAGCTGTAAGAAGAGTTCAAATGCATTTGGAAACTTGGGATCGGACAGCACTTCAAGAGCAGGAAGCGACATTTGGCAGACATCGTGATACAGGAGCTCCACTCGGAAAGCAAAAAGAGATGGAAAAGATGAACCTCGATGAAAAAGACGCCAACGGGGAGTATGTCATTGCCGAAAATTCCCATGTTCGATTAGCTATGCAAGCGAAAGAAAAAGTTTTCCGCCGTTCATTTTCCTATAGTTCGGGCGTTATGGATTCCACAGGAACATTTGATGCGGGCTTACTGTTTATTTCATTTCAAAAGCATCCAAAGCAATTTATCGCAATTCAAAATAGTTTTGGTCGGGAAGATAAATTAAATGAATATATTACTCATCGCGGCAGTGCGTTATTCGCTTGCTTCCCTGGAGTGCAAAAAGGGGGATTCATAGGTGAGACTCTCTTCTCAATTGTCTAAATGGATAGCCGTTCTATTCATCGCACTACTATTGCCTGTTCGTTCAGTGTTTGCAGAAACGAATTATAGTGATCTTTATATTTCTATTAGTGATGCAATTATGGAAACGAAGCAAGGACATGATACTGAAGCGGTGGACTCTATAAAAGAATTTGAAGCTATTTGGAAAGAGCAGCAACTAGAGTCGTCCAAACAATCCAAAGCGATCGATCAAGCGATTAAAGAGGCGCTAACGGCAACCCCTGAAACACGTGGTGATACGTTAAGCGCATTGTCGAAAGCCTTGCATACGTTGGAAAAAGCCGAGAATCCAGTGGATGAACTAGCAGAGCGCGAAACGTTCAGTAAAGCAATGGCGCCCGCACTATCCACATTAGAACAAGCGATAGAATCCAAATCTTTAGAAGAAATTAAGCAAGCGAACCAACAATTTATATCGACTTGGACACGTAATGAACGCCCGGTTCGTGAACAGAGTATATCCGCCTATGGTGCGATCGAAACGAACATGGCATTCATGCGGATCACACTCGCGGAAGAAAATCCTGATAGTAGTGTCTTGCAAATGCAGTTTGAAGAATTGACAACTGTCATTGATCAATTTGTAAAAGGAACATTAAAAGAGCAGGCGGCAGAAGAGTACTCATTAGCCACTTTAATCGCATTACTGGATGATAGTTCTGAAGCGATAGAGTCTGGTAATTTGGAGCTTGCTAAAAATACATTACGTAACTTTATTCAAATTTGGCCGAATGTCGAAGGAGAAGTACGCACGAAAAATGCTTCTTTGTATACGATGCTGGAAAACGAGTTACCACTAATGATCGGTCAACTGACGAATCGTGGATATGATACTGAGAAAGCTGCGCAACAATTGAAAGGCTTTACACAGCAAATTGCTTTATTACAGACGAATGATAGCTTTAGCTTTTGGGATTCTGCATTAATTTTATTGCGAGAAGGATTAGAAGCATTGCTGATCATTGTGGCATTGCTATCGTTTTTGACATCTGCCAATCAGCAATCAAAACGTAAATGGGTATATATCGGTGCGTTGGCGGGACTCCTACTAAGTATTGTGGCGGCCATTATGATGTCCACTGTTTTGCAATCTGTGACAATTGGCAATGACCGTGAAAAGATGGAAGGGTACGTTGGGCTAATCGCTGCGGCGTTAATGCTAGGTGTCGGAGTTTGGATGCATCAAAAATCTTCTGTTGCGTCATGGAATCGCTATATTTCTAAACAGATGGGACAAGCGATTTCCAAAGGCAGCGTACTTGCTATGGCGTCGGTCAGTTTCCTTTCCGTTTTTCGTGAAGGGGCGGAAACCCTTGTCTTTTATGCTGGAATCGCGCCTAAAATGTCTACTGTGGAGTTTATAGCAGGTATTATACTAGCATTAATCATTCTTTCTATCGTAGCTGTAATCTTTACGAAAGTCAGTCATAAAATTCCGATACATCGTTTTTTTGCAGTAGCTACTATTTTGATCTACATACTAGCATTCAAAATAATCGGTGTTAGCTTACACACATTACAATTAACAAATGTTATCGGTACAACGGTTCAGCCCAATCTGCCGATTATCGATTGGATTGGTTTTTATCCAACGAACGAAACTATTCTTGCACAACTATGTTTATTATTTTTCATTGGAGTAGCTATTTGGTTGAAGAAAAGAAACAAACAGCCGAAAATGGAATTAATGAATAAATAACACACGTAAAGTGAGTTAAGCGATAGCAAGAAGCAGAAGACTGTAATACAAGTGACTATTTTGATCGGATGGAGTGACGCTGATTTAGAGTGTCTTGCGGCTTGCGCTTCCAGACGATACGCTATATTATTTCACCTATTTGAGAAACGAAAGGCTAGAGACAAAATATTGCTTTACTAAAGCATGAAGGATATCGACTTCATGCTTTTTTTGTATCTAGTTATATTCCATCTAGATTATTTATAACCTATCTAAAAAATCTGTAATATCTAACTTTAATCAAAAACCTACTTGACTAATAGGATTAATCATAATACAATGAAATCATCTTTAACATAGTTGTCATCAAAGCGAATTTGTACGCTATCGATGAAACGAAGACAAAAGAGAATAATAAAATAGGGTGCGAGGGTGATGAATATGGCGTTACAAGTAACGAACAGTCCTTTTAGTGAAGAACAAGTAGAATTGCTTAATCGTCTACTGCCTAGTATTACGGTGTCACAGCAAAGTTGGTTGAGTGGGTATTTAACTGCTGCGAGTGGATCTGCTTCTGCGAATGCTGGAGTTGCTGTGCTAGAACGTCCGACGGTAGAAGTTCCGACAGCAGTAAAAGAGATTACGATTTTATATGGTTCTCAGACAGGCAATGGTCAAGGGTTAGCTGAACAAGCAGCTGCCAAATTGAAAGAGCAGTCATTTGACGTAACTATTCAATCGATGAGCGATTTTAAGCCGAATGCTTTAAAGAAAATCGAACATCTACTATTAGTTGTTAGTACGCATGGAGAAGGAGATCCACCAGATACTGCACTTCCACTATACGAATTTTTGCATGGTCGTCGTGCACCGAAGTTGGATCATTTACATTATTCCGTACTAGCACTTGGAGATAGTTCTTATGAGTTTTTCTGTAAGACAGGTGCGGATTTCGATCAAAAGCTAACAGAGCTTGGCGCTAAACCATTAGCACCCCGTGTCGATTGTGATTTAGATTATGATGAACCAGCGGCACAATGGTTGGCCGCGGTAGAAGTTTCCCTGCAAATTCATACGGGGGGACAATCAGCAGCCGCTACGTTAGAAGTAGAAAGTGCAACTCCTTCGCAATATTCACGTACCAATCCGTTTAGAGCGGAAGTATTAGAAAACATTAACTTGAATGGTCGTGGATCAAATAAAGAAACTCGACACGTAGAACTCTCCTTAGAAGGTTCAGGGTTGGAATATCAGCCTGGAGATAGTGTGGGGATTTTTCCAGAAAATAATTCCGAGTTAGTCGATGCAATTGTAGGTGAAGGGAATTGGAATCCTGATGAAACAGTTGAAATTAATTCGCAAGGAGAACGTCGTGCACTGCGTATTGCGTTACTGAACCACTTTGAAATAACTGTATTAACTAAACCGTTACTAGAAAAGTTATCAATCTATACAGAGTCAGAGAAACTAAAGAATTTGGTGAGTCCTGCAAATATAGAAGAATTACGTGCGTATATTGAAGGGCGTGACTTACTAGATGCATTGAATGATTTCGGACCTTTGTCTATTACAGAGCAACAGTTGGTCGGAATTTTACGTAAGTTACCTGCACGTCTTTACTCTATAGCAAGTAGTTTAGAAGCAAATCCAGAAGAGGTTCATTTAACGATAGGGGTTGTCCGTTACGAAGCGCATGGTCGTGACAGACAGGGTGTTTGTTCCATTCAATGTGCAGAAAACTTAGAGCCTGGAGATACACTACCAATCTATATTCACAAAAATGATAATTTCCGTCTACCGGAAAATTCTGAAACGCCAATAATTATGATCGGTCCTGGAACAGGAATTGCGCCATTCCGTTCATTCATTGAAGAGCGTAGTGAGACAGGAGCGGAAGGGAAGTCTTGGTTGTTTTTCGGAGATCAGCATTATGTCACAGATTTCCTATACCAGACAGAATGGCAAAACTATGTAAAAGATGGAGCATTAACAAAGCTAGATATAGCATTCTCGCGTGATACAGAAGAAAAAGTATATGTACAACATCGTATGAAGCAAGCTAGTCAAGAATTGTACCAATGGATTGAAGAAGGTGCAGTCATTTATGTTTGTGGAGACGAGCAGTATATGGCGAAAGACGTACACGCGACGTTATTAGAAATTATTCAAGAACAAGGCGGTCAGACGCTCGAGGAAGCTGAGCAATTGATGACGCAATTAATCCAAGAAAAACGCTATCAACGCGATGTTTATTAATCGAGTGGAAAAGGGAGTGGGAACATGTCTTCAACAACAAAACCGGTTCATATACAAGATGGACCACCAAGTGATGTAGAAGAAATTAAAATTGAAAGTGATTACCTTCGTGGGAATTTAATCGAGACAATGGCTGATTCAATCAGTGCCGGTATTCCCGAAGATGATAATCGTTTGATGAAATTCCACGGTAGTTACTTACAAGATGATCGTGATTTGCGAACAGAGCGCCAGCGTCAAAAGCTAGAGCCAGCGTACCAGTTTATGATACGTGTTCGAACGCCAGCAGGATTTGCAACTCCGAAACAATGGTTGGTTATGGATAACTTAGCACATAAATATGGTAATGGCACATTGAAGTTGACTACCCGTCAAGCTTTCCAAATGCACGGTATTCTAAAATGGAATATGAAAAAGAATATTCAAGAAATGAACGATGCATTGTTAGATTCCATTGCTGCTTGTGGAGATGTTAACAGAAACGTAATGTGTAGTCCGAATCCGAATGAGTCTCCTGTACATGCGGAAGTCTACGAATGGGCAAAGAGATTAAGTGATGATTTGTTGCCACAAACAAATGCCTATCATGAAATTTGGTTGGATGAGGAGAAAGTAATCGACAGTACAGAAGGTGTAGAAGTAGAACCGGTGTATGGCGCGACGTATTTGCCAAGAAAGTTTAAGATCGGTATCGCTGTTCCACCGATGAACGATATAGATGTATTTTCTCAAGATATCGGATTAATCGCTATTGTTGAGGAAGGAAAATTGACTGGATTCAACGTAGTTGTCGGTGGAGGTATGGGAATGGCGCATGGAGATGAGCAAACCTACCCACAACTTGCTCGTTCGATCGGTTTCACTCCGGCTGATCAAGTGGTAGAAGTGGCAAAACACTTAATGATGATTCAGCGCGATAATGGTAATCGTTCGGTGCGAAAGTATGCGCGTTTTAAATATACAATTGACTCTCGTGGAATTGACTGGCTGATTGGTGAACTACATAGCCGTTTAGGCTGGGAATTGGAGCAAGCTCGTCCGTATCATTTTGATCATAATGGAGATCGTTACGGTTGGGTGGAAGCAACGAATGATCGTTGGAACTACACATTCTTTATAGAAAACGGTCGTGTCCGTGATACGGAAAATTATAAGCTGATGACGGCTTTACGTGAAATTGCAGAAATTCATACAGGTGATTTCCGCTTGAGTCCAAATCAAAACTTGGTTCTTGGTGATGTAACGACTGCTAATAAGAAAAACGTCGAAGAAATCATTGCTCGCTATGATTTAGAGAATACTACTGAACAGTCGGCACTACGCCGAAATTCAATGGCTTGTGTATCATTGCCGACTTGTGGTTTAGCAATGGCCGAAGCAGAGCGTTACTTACCTTCATTGATAACAAAAATCGAAGGACTACTTGACGAAGCGGGACTAGGTGATGAGGAAATTGTCACACGCATGACAGGTTGCCCGAACGGTTGTGCACGCCCAGCAATTGCTGAACTAGGGTTTATAGGAAAAGGCCCTGGGAAGTATAATATGTACTTAGGCGGCGGCTTTACTGGACAACGTTTAAGTAAAATTTATCGTGAAAATATTGGCGAGACGGAAATTTTAGCTGAACTAGGACCAATATTGAAACGATATGCAGTAGAACGTGAAGAAGGCGAGCATTTCGGAGACTTCGTGATCCGCGCTGGCATCGTTGCTGAAACAACTGACGGAACGAACTTCCATACAGTATAAGAAGAAGCTTACAAATTGACTGCACCTTCATTGGTAGATGAAACTAACAATGAAGGTGCAGTTTTGCCATGGAGAAATACGTATATGCTGATTTACAGTTTGTCAAAATTGATACGACGGATATACAAGTGTACTCGTATCATCGAACACAGCGATCGCAAAGTTCTTTCGTGCATGTATGTTGAAGTATCGAAGCTTTAGAAGGCGTTGGCGGATGGATTGCAAGATCATGCATTTCAGACTTCTGCTGTCTCTTATCGAATCGGAGCTTGAATTGATGAAGCGCAAAAAGTGTGATGACGGACTCCAGCAACGCAACAAAGAAGAGGAAAGGGGTGTTTTTGCGGTAGAAGTTTGCGGAATCTAAGCAACAGGCAATTGATGAAATCAAACTATAAAAGTTAGGATGATACAAAAAATGCAGTCGGTTCGTAAGAATGATTACATAAAAACAACTCATCAAGTAAGAGCAAATGAGCACTTACCGAATGAGTTGTTTTTGTTCTAAAGGAAATGTTTCTTGTAATTCATTGAGAAAGGTCTGACGCTCTTCCTGATTGTGTAAGTAAATCGGTTCAACGGCTTCCTTTAACCAGTTTCTGCGTTCTGTACGATCTGTTATTTGTTGTTTTACATACAATCTCACGTCCGCAAGAAAGTCTAAGTAGTCCTCATATCGTTCATCATACGTTTCTGCAATCTCTGTACGTATTTTTTTTGCAAGTGAAGGACTGGCACCGCTCGTTGATACACTAATGATCAACTTTCCTCTTGTAGTGACTGCAGGGATTTGCGCTGTACCTAATGAAGGGTTGGAAGCGTGGACGACGAGCTTACCATTTGCTTTTAATCGTATCGCCAATTGATCATTGACTTCTTCATTGTCAGTTACTAATAATGTCAGGAAAGCATCTGCTACATCATTCCAGTCCGCTTCTTTTTGAATAAGTTGAACGGTTCCTTCTTCAGCTAATTCCAAAAGGGGAGGATGAAAGGTGGGGCTAACAATAATCGGACGAATAGCGAATCGATGTAAATTGAGCACTTTGTGATAGGCTACATGACCGCCGCCAATCACTACTACTTTTGAATTTTTCAAACTCTCAAGCATGATGGGGAACATTCAATCCACTCTCCTTTCTCGCTGCTTCATCGGCCCTTTCGTTTAAAATAGTATGAATCGCAGGATCATATCCGAGCGCTGGACATAGATGAATTACGGTGTTGGTTTCTAGTTTTCTGACCGTACGTTCAATCGTTTTCATCAAAATACCTGTGAATAATAAATAAGGTAAAATATAGAGATCTTTAGGATTCTTCTCGAGCAACTTGCTAAGTTCATCTTCATAATGCGGTTCACATGCAGCTAAATATCCGACACTCACATGTAGTAAGCCGGTCTTTTCTTGAAACAAGCGCTGGATTTCTGCAAAATCTTCTAACGTCGCTGGATCACTACTTCCTCGTCCGATGATTAAAACAGTAGCATCGTTTGGGATCACGTCGGATGTCTCATGAAGTCGATCGATTAATACATCTACCATACGAGAATCTACTCCAATAGGATCTCCGTAATATAAAGGAATATGAGGGTAGGCTTTCATCACTTCTTGTAACTCTGTAGGAATGTCGATATTCGCATGGCCCGCACGCAATAGAAGGAATGGCAGTGCTACGATTTCAGAGGCACCTCGTTCAATACATCGAGCGACGCCTTCTGCGATAGACGGTTCTGCCAACTCTAAAAAACATGCTTCTTGGATGGGAGCGACATTCGTTTCCATAGTCTTCTCAATGAATGCCAAAGCAGCCTGCTGTCCTGCCTTCACCCGGCTGCCGTGGCAAATATATAAAATAGCTCTCATACGATCGCCTCATGTAAACGGCGTTCAACAGTTGATTCTTCAAACCACTGCAATTCATCACGTAAGCGGACAACTTCACCGATGACGATCATGCTAGGATTTGTAACGTTCTCTTCTTTTGCCACTTCTGTCATTGTGCTAAGCGTCGCAGTGACCGTACATTGGGTGTCTGTTGTACCCCAATGTATAAATGCGACAGGGGTATTCGGATCTTTTCCGTGATCGATCAGTTGTTTTTCAATATAAGGAAGATTGCTGATTCCCATGTAAATCGCAAGCGTATCAATACCTTTTGCAAGTGCTTGCCATTTCTCCGCTTCTTCTACACCTTCTTTTCGATGCCCAGTGACAATTGCGAATGATGCACTATACTCTCTATGCGTTACAGGAATTCCAGCATAAGCAGGAGCAGCGATTCCAGACGTTATGCCTGGAATCACTTCGAATGGAATGTGATGCTTTACCGCAAATGATGCTTCTTCACCACCACGACCGAATATGAACGGATCGCCGCCTTTTAGACGTACGACTTGCTTACCGAGCTTGGCATGTTTGACTAATAAAAAATTAATCATATCTTGTTGTACGAAATGATGTTTCGGTAGCTTCCCTACAAAAATTAATTCTGCATCAGTTTTTGCGTATTGCAGAATTTCTTGATTAATCAGTCTGTCATAGAGAATAACATCTGCTTGTTGTATCGCTTTTACTGCTTTCACAGTTAATAAATCGGGATCACCAGGACCCGCACCGACTAACCACACTTTTCCCATTCCAATCACTCCTCAGTTATTCCATTAATTAATCCATTTTTTATCACGTAAGTAGCCGATTAACTGTTCGACACACTCTTCAACTGTATATTTGTCAGTTTCTAACGTTAATTCAGGTGCTATAGGAGCTTCATATGGAGACGATATTCCCGTAAACTCTGGAATTACTCCTGCCCGTGCTTTTTCGTATAAACCTTTAGGATCGCGCTGTTCACACGCATCGAGTGGACAGCTAATATACACTTCAACAAATTCATCTTCTTCAACTAAGCGTCTGACACTATCACGATCTTCTTGGAAAGGAGAGATGAAAGCTGTAAAAACGAGTTGACCGCTGTCGATGAATAATTTAGATACTTCACCGATTCTTCTAATGTTTTCTTTACGTGCTTCATCCGAAAATCCGAGATCTTTATTCAAACCGTGTCGTACGTTGTCTCCGTCGAGTACATACGTGTTCGCGCCTAAATCATGTAATCGGCGGGCGGCTGCGTTGGCAATGGTAGATTTACCAGAACCAGAAAGTCCTGTGAAGTAAAGAACTGCGCTATGATGGCGGTTCTTTTCCCTTTGCTCTTGTTTGGATACTAATTGGTCATGCCATACAATATTTTTCGTCATGTTCTTTCTCCTCACTTCACCAGTTCTTTTTCTTTTAAGCCATTGATCAGCACATCAACCACTTCTTTACGACTGAATTCAGCTGGAGGCAGAATACCGTTTTTCAACATTTCACGTACTTTCGTTCCGGATAAAATGACATGATTTTCACTCGTATGAGGGCAAGTCTTTGGTGTAGCCATGTTGCCGCATGATGTACAGAAAAAGCTATGTTCAAAGAATAATAATGTAATACCAATTTCTTCAGCCGTGAAATTAGAGAAGATTTCCTGAGCTTCGTAAGTGCCATAGTAATCACCGACTCCTGCGTGATCTCGGCCGACGATGAAGTGTGTACAGCCGTAATTCTTACGTACCAGCGCGTGGAATATTGCTTCACGAGGACCGGCATACCGCATAGCAGCGGGGAAGACTGCTAATTTCACACGATCGGCAGGGTAGTAGTCACGCAATAGTACTTGGTAACTTTCCATACGAACATCAGCTGGAATATCATCTGATTTTGTTTCACCGACTAGTGGATTAAGTAACAAAGCATCTACAATTTCAAGTGCTGTTTTTTGAATGTATTCATGTGCACGGTGCACCGGGTTACGTGTTTGGAACCCAACAATTTTCTTCCAGCCATTTTCAGCAAATGCTTGGCGAGTTTCTACTGGATCAAAGTAAAATTCCGCAAAGTTTTTTTGTTCAATTCTTTTGATTAATTTGATTGGTCCGCCTACATATATAGGACCGCGATCTAGTAATTTTGCAACACCCGGATGTTCACGGTCCGCTGTCTTATAAACCTTAACTGCTTCTTGTACTTGATCTGGAGCGTATATATCTTGAATTTCAAGCGTTCCGTAAATAGCACCTTCGTATTCTAATAGAACTGTCTCCCCAACTGAATAAAGGGATTGATCATGTATTGGTAAAGTGATAGGTAAACTCCAAACAGTTCCATCGGCTAGACGAATATCATTCACTACAGAGTGATAGTCTTTAGACGTTAAAAATCCTGTAAGTGGACTGTACGCTCCTGTTGCGATTAGCTCCAAATCACTTACAGCTGTCGCATCTATAGCGATTTTCTTTTCGATTCCTTCGATTGAAAGTTGTGGATCATATAAATTTACTAGCTTACCGCCATGTGGTTGTATCGTTGTCATAATATAACACCTATCCTTTTTATTTTATAAGTCATATTGAAATACTTGGTTTTGAAAATAAAAAATTTTACGTATGCAAACCGCATTCTGTTTTTCCACTACCCGTCCATCTTCCAGAACGCATATCTTCTTCTGTAAAAGCTGGTTTTGTACAAGTAGCGCACCCAATGCTCGGGTATCCTTGATCGTGAAGGATGTTATAATCTAGTTGTTGTTTATGAACAAAGCGCCAGACGTCTTTCCATGTCCAATGGATGAGAGGACATACTTTTACTTTTTCAAATCGATTATCAAGATTTAAGTATTCAGTAGATTTTCTGTTCTCGGATTGTTCCCTACGTAATCCAGAAATCCAAGCAGTAGAAGGGGAGATCGCCACTTCCAAAGGCTTAATCTTGCGTAAGTCACAGCACTTATTCGGGTCAGTCTTCCATAAATCCAAACCGTATTGTTCTGTTTGTTCATCTATGGTTAACGCTGGTTGTTGAAGATGAATTCGAAGTTGTGGATAACGTTTTTTTACTTTTTCTATCGTTTCATAAGTTTCCTTAAAATGATAGTTAGTGTCTAGAAAAATAATTTGTGCGTCAGGTTTTACTCGCGAGATCAGTTCTAGTAAAACAATGCCTTCAATTCCGAAGCTACAAGCATAAACGAGTTCTTCTCCATAATGTTCATACGCCCATTCCAATACTTCAGAAGCCCCTTTAGTCTCAGAATCAGTCGGAAACTCCGGTAGCACTGGAGACTCTTTCCACGATTCAAATGTAACCATTCCATCCCCCCGCTTACTTGTTATATTTCCTATAGTTTAGCAGAGAATTAAAAATAGTCAATACTAATTAGAATAGTAGGTTTTAAATTTTTGAATTGTGTAATTTTGGTGAAGATACTATTGTTCGTGGTTCGTTGTACTTTGTGAAAGATTTGGGCTAGTTTAAGACTAGTTGATGTCGTTTCTGAATGTTGAAGGTGATCACTTCACTGTAGTCGATAACTATCTTTTTACTTAATATGGTCACCATACTTTATAACCTTTACGTACTAGCGAAGAAACAACTGCGGGAGGTAATCCCCACGCGCCAAAGCAGCAACAGAAAGCAGAACCCGCACTAATTCTAGAACCCAAAACAAAATCGCGTCACGACCCAACAGCACCTATCACCTGCATAAACTCCAAAAATAAAAAGTTTTTTACTTTTCATGTAAAAAAGCAATTGGTATAATAAAAAGATAGTAAGAAACCATTATAACTATAGGAAAGAGTGTGCACCGAATGGGCCGTAAATGGAACAACATAAAAGAAAAGAAAGCATCAAAAGACGCGAACACAAGTAGAATCTATGCAAAGTTTGGCCGTGAAATATACGTAGCAGCAAAATCAGGAGATCCAAGCCCGGAGTCCAACCAAGCTTTAAAATTTGTGCTCGAACGTGCGAAAACATATAGCGTACCGAAAGCAATCATCGACCGCGCGATCGAAAAAGCAAAAGGTGGCGGAGAAGAAAACTTTGACGAACTTCGCTACGAAGGATTCGGCGTTAACGGATCAATGGTAATCGTAGATGCATTGACGAACAATGTTAACCGGACAGCATCAGAAGTACGTGCAGCTTTCGGTAAAAATGGTGGGAATATGGGAGTTAGTGGATCAGTTGCCTACATGTTTGATCCAGCAGCAATCATTGGAATCGAAGGAAAAACAGCTGACGAAGTACTCGAACTCATGTTGGAAGCAGATGTCGATGTGAGAGATATCGAAGAAGAAGATGGACAAGTTATAGTCTATGCAGATCCTTCCCACTTCCACGAAGTACAAAAAGCATTCCGTCAAGCAGGCGTGACAGATTTCACAGTTGCGGAATTGACAATGCTCGCGCAAAATGAGATTTCATTAGAGGCAGATGCACAAGAACAGTTTGAAAAAATGATTGAGGCACTGGAAGATTTAGAAGACGTACAACAAGTACATCACAACGTAGAGTTAGCATAATAAAAAAACAGCAGTCATTGTAGGACATTTCTACGGTGACTGCTGTTTTTTATTTCACTTCTACTTTCCATTCATCAGTAGGTTCACTATTAACTAGTACTTGACCAGGCAAAAAAACAAATGACCAAGGCGTAGCTGCATAAGGTGGGATATCTAATGAAAGTGAGAAAGTTTCTTGAGCGATCACTTCACCGAGTTCATTGACTACATAAACGTTTGTATCTCGAATCGCGAGGTGTGTGGAACGATTATTTTGCAAAAAAACAGTAGCTACTATACCGCCATGGCGTTTACGTTTTATTAAAATAGGACTTGCAGTAAATTCATCGATAATCGGTTCTTTTGTTGCATATTGTTGAATGAAGGCCAACTTTTGTTGTTCGGACAATGTAGCATCCCATGTTTTTTCAAATACAAGTTGCATACGGCAACCCCTCCTTTTTATACTTTTATATTTCTGGATTTTGTTAGTTTAGTCCTAGTGCTAAGTATAGCATGAATATATAAAAAATGAGACTAATTTCACTTGTAGTTTGTTATTTTTGTGAGATGGTATTTTCTTTTTTTACTGGAAGGATACTGGATGAACAGTAATTGAGAATGATGTATACTACTCTATGAAATGAGTATATTACTAGATAAGGAGAGGGAATCATGATACGTGTACTATTTGTTTGTTTAGGAAATATTTGTCGCTCCCCAATGGCAGAAGGTATTTTCAGGAAGTTAGTCCATGATGAACAATTAACAGAATATATCGAGGTAGATTCAGCAGGAACCAGTGACTGGCATATTGGAAAATCTCCTCACGAAGGAACTTTATCAAAGTTAGCAGAATACGAAGTGTCTGCAGAAGGTATGGCAGCACGTCAACTAACAGTAAACGATGCAGAAGACTTTGATTATATTATTGGTATGGATGCTGAAAATATAGGAAATATTCATAATATATTCGGAGAAAGTAATCATCAGCGAATTATTCGTTTTCTAGATTTAACAAGTCATCAAAAAGATGTACCCGATCCGTATTTCACAGGTGACTTTCAAGAAACGTATGATCTAGTACTAGAAGGTTGTCAGGCATTATTGGACCTTATAAAGAAAGAAGAAGTTTTCTCATGAATATTCCTATTCTATATGAAGACAATCATTTATTAGTAGTAGAAAAGCCGGTAAATATGCCCGTGCAGGAAGATGAAAGTGGAGATTTGGATTTGTTGTCAGCGCTTAAACTAGATATAAAAAGACGTTATAACAAGCCTGGAAATGTGTATTTGGGGCTTGTTCACCGACTGGATCGTCCGGTAGGGGGAGTGATGGTATTCGCAAAAACCTCAAAAGCTGCTTCCCGTCTTTCTGATCAATTGCGCAGAGGGGTAATCGATCGAAAATATTTAGCTATTTCAAGAGGGGTTCCAAAGAAAAGGCAAGATAATTTGCGTCATTATCTTTATAAAGACCGTAAGAAAAATCAAGTGTTCAGTGTCAAAAAAAGTCATCCTGAAGCAAAAATGGCCAGCCTGGATTATCGATTGCTTGGAACAGCCTCGAACAATAGCTTATTAAGTGTGCGTTTGCATACAGGTCGGTCTCATCAAATTCGTGTGCAACTCGCAACGGAAGGTTTTCCGCTGTATGGAGATCAAAAGTACGGTAAAAATGTCAACAAACCCGGAGAGCAAATTGCTTTATGGGCACATACGCTACAATTTGAACACCCAACATCGAAAGAAATTGTCCGTTTTGTATCAGAACCGCCTAGACTGTATCCGTGGGAGTTATGGAAAGACCTTGACGAAACTTTTCAAACATACGGCTAGTGGAAGTTAGCCAAATCTTGACTTACGAATTCAAGGCAACTACACTTAAATGGAAAAACGTCTGCTGGAGGAATTTATGAGCAAGCATCCTTTTATACCGATTATTGTCGGAACGAATATTAATGCCTATAATATGGCTATTTCTTTTCATGAAGAATATGATATTAAGCCAGTAATTGTAGGAAGAGAACCTTTACCTTTTACAAGTTATAGTTCCATTACAAACGTCCAAGAATTTCATCCGGGATTACACGACCCAGAAGTGTTCGTCCAATTTTTACGTGAAGTGGCATCAAAATATCGGACGGCTGATCAAAAATTGCTATTGATCGGTACTGATGATTTGTATGTTCGATTGATTATTGAACAGCGTGAAGCGTTACAAGAAGATTTCTTGTTTAATTATATCGATCAGGATCTAATGAATGAGGTTTATATTAAGAAGAATTTCTATAAGCTTTGTGCAGAACATGGAATCGATACGCCGTCTACATATTTCCATTCATGTCTTTCCGACGAACCTTTTACGGATGAAGTGTTATTTCCAGTCATTATAAAACCGAGTGACGGGGTGCAATATTATCGTCATCCATTTGAAGGACTGCAAAAAATTTATAAAGTGGATACATACGAAGAAATTAATCGTATTATTCAAATGGTGAAAGCGAGTGGATATACGGAAGATTTAATCATACAGGATTTTATTCCTGGAGATGATTCATACATGTGGGATGCTGTCTACTATGCTGATCAACATGGCAAACCTCAGTTAATTACATTTGCACAAGTGGCACTGCAAGAACGGGCGATGACTGCAATAGGAAATTATACAGCGCTCATTACAAGGTATCATGAAGAAATGATGACGAAACTCGTTAAATTTTCAGAAGCGATTGGCTATGTAGGCTATGGTAATTTTGATTTGAAATATGATGCGCGTGACGGTAAATTCAAAGTATTCGAAGTGAATATTAGACAAGGACGGTCTAGTTATTATATTACGCAATGCGGAGAGAATATGGCGAAATACTTAGTAGATGATTTGGTCTACGGTATTGAAAAACCGTTAACGTATTTAGACAAACATTTCTTGTTTACAGTCGTGCCAAAGGCTGTACTGAAGAAGTTTGTTGACAATCCGGAGATGCAAAAAGAAATCCGCTCGCTTATTCGATCGGGGAACTATGGCAATCCGTTGTTTTATAAAAAAGACGGTCATATGAAACGGAAGTTATATATGTTGATGAGACAAATCAATTATTATAAAAAGTATAAAAATGCAACTGAATAAGAAAACCATCCCTGTCGTGTTTGCAGGGATGGTTTTTTGTTGCATCGTATTAATTAAATCTGTCGACAAGATCGTGCATTTTTTCTGCTTCTGTATGAAGATCAAGAGAAGCATGCATAATCGTGTTGATCGCTTCTTTTTGTTCATCAATCGAAGCGTTGACTTCTTCAGTAGCTGCTGCTGATTGTGTCGCAACAGAAGCGATCTGATTGATTGCCTGGACGACGGTTTGACGATTTTCATCCATACTATTCATATCGTTCTCCATTGTGCGCAATAACTCCGTAATGTTATGAATAGAACCTGATAATTGTTCAAATGCATTTTTAGTATCTAAAATTGTACCTTCTTGATTACTCGTTAATTCTAGGGTGTGTTTCATCTGGTTTTCTGCAGACGTCGTGTCTTTTCGAATATGCACTAATAGGTCGCGGACGCGTGTAGTAGCTTCATTCGTATCTTCAGACAATTGACGTACCTCATTAGCTACGACAGCGAAACCTTTTCCGTGTTCTCCTGCACGCGCAGCTTCAATACTCGCGTTCAATGCTAATAAGTTCGTTTGCTCTGAAATGGATGAAATCGTTTGTACGATGGCTTGAATTTCATTCATTCGTGAAACAAGTTGTGAGAAGTTTCCTTGTAAATCATTAATCACGACATTAAAGTTTTGAGAGTTTTCTTCTAAATTCTCTGCCTTCTCCATGCCAGAACTTTGTAATTCATTAATGCTGTGCATTTCTTTAATCACATGTTCATATTGTTCGCTGGCATTAGAGATAAGTGTAGATAAGTTTTCTACTTTTGTAATGGCGATATCTGCTTCTTCAGCTTGTGTTACAGCGCCGGTAGAAACTTCGGTAATCGCGTTATGAATTTCATCAGCAGAGGCCGTAGCTTCTTCTGTTATCGCACTCAGCGTCTCTGAAGAAACTCTCATGCGGTCAGAAGATTTTCTCGTATGCCCTACCATTTCATTTAGGCTGTTTTTCATTTCATTCACATTTTCGGCTAAGTGCCCTAACTCATCTCGGGAACGAATGGGAATATCATCGCCTGTCAATTTACCTTGGGCAATTTCAGCAGTAATCAATCGAATATTTTTGATATACGATGTGAGGCGTCCAGAGAATATGGAAAATAGCGCGACGCCTACAATGACAGATACAATGATAGATAGTAATGTATACCATAATACGTGCTTGGCTCCAGCATTAAAGTCTACCAAATATGTACCTGCAGCGACAATCCAGCCCCAGTGCGGGTCTTGAAGACTATACGTAATCTTTGGCGCTTCGACATTTAAATTAGTAGGAAGCGGCCAATCGTACTGGACATAGCCACCACCACTTTTAGCTTCGGAAATTACTTCACGAATGAAATATCGGCCGTCTTTTGTCTTGGATTCGTACAAGCTTTCCCCTTCTTTTTGAGGATGAACAAGTAAAGTACCTTCTTCATCTACAACATAAAAGTAGAAGTTTTCCCCGTATTTAGCGGGGTTGTCTAATGTACGTTTTCCGTCAGCGTTCATCGGACCCATAATTTTAGTCTTTGCTCTTTCTTGGGCTTCTTTTAGAGTGAGTGTGCCATTCTCCACTTGCACGTTCAACTCATCAATTAAGTCTAAAACAGCGTACGTGCCATTCTGTAGTCCCATTTCTCCGACTTTTTCTAACTCTTGCTTTGCAACAAAGTAGTTAACGATCCCTACAGCTAGCAGTGGGATTAAAATAACCAATGATGCAAGCGCTATCAACTTATTGCGTACCGAACCCCTCAATATATATTTCCCCCTTTTGTTACTACGAGTGAAACCTTTATCCCTATCTATTAGTATAGGCTATTCTGATTAATAACGGAATAGCCTCTAGTAGTAAACGAGAAAAAATTGTGAAATATCGCGATAATATTTAAAAGTTCCGTTACACTTGCCGTTTCTTGACTTGAAAAATGCAGTAGGCTACACTTAATAGAGCTATGGCTTTATTGTTCTATTGACTTTCTCTCTTTTTTTCATGAAGTGGGACGTCCATACAAACAAAGCTAGAGTAACGTAAGGAGTGTTCCAGCAGTGCCGATTTTAGACAAGAAAAATGTAGAAGACGTGAAAAGATATGAAATGTTCGTAAGAAATTCTCCATATCGTTCGATTACACAAGACCCCAATTGGGCTAATGTAAAAGACGATTGGGGAAATGAGCAAGTGTATGTAGAACGTGATGGAGAGATTGTAGCTGCCATGTCGTTGCTCATACGAAAAGTGCCGGGTGGATACTCGTTGTTGTATGCTCCACGAGGCCCTATTTGCGATTTGCATGATCAATCACTTGTAGAAGAGTTGATAAAAGAAGCAGAAGTACTTGTGAAGAAATATAAAGCATTCGCATTAAAAATGGATCCGGAACAACTGTTCACTAAAGAGTTGGACGAGATGTATCGAAACGCAGGCTATAATGTGCGTAACGAGGGTGCGGGAAAAGAAGATTTAATACAGCCTAGATACAATATGATCGTGAAATTGACCGATGAAGATGAAGAGTCACTTATGCTGAAATTCCGTGGAAGAACGCGTAGTAAAATTCGTAGTTCAGCGCGTAATGGAGTAGAAATTACATATTCTCGAAGTGACGAGTATCTGCAAAAGTTTTTTGAAATTCATGATGAAATGTCTAAGCGCAATCAAATTTCTATTCGTTCATACGATTATTTCGTTAAAATGCGAGAAGCTTTTGATGATTTAAGAATTTATTTGGCCAAGCATGAAGACGACTATTTAGCAGGTGCAGTGACAATTAACTACAATGGCAAACTATATTATTTATATGCAGGAAGTTCTAATGTAAAACGAAATTTGAACCCGAGTTATCTTATGAATTATGAGATGATGAAGTGGGGGTTAGAAATCGGTGCTGAACAATACGATTTAGGTGGCGTATTCGTTCTTGATAGTGAACAGGATGGTTTGTATAATTTCAAAAATAGTTTTTGCCAAAAAGATGGAGTGACGGAATTTATCGGGGAAATTGATAAAGTATACAACCCACTCATCTATAATATGTTCGTTAAAGTTGTGCCTAAAATACAAAAGCTGAAAAAGAAGCTTCAGAAAAAGTAAAGTTGTAAACAAATTCCACTATAGAGAAGAGTGAACCGAATGACTTTCTTAGATGAGCTGAATGAATCTCTACGTACAAAATGGAAGTTTAAACAGCCGATGCCTATTCAATTACAGATGATTCCTGAAATGCTGGCTGGCAAAGACATTGTAGCTGAATCTCCTACGGGTACCGGGAAAACATTAGCTTATGCGTTGCCGGTCATTCAGATGGTAGACGGTGAGTTACCAAAAACACAAGCATTAATCATCACCCCTTCACAAGAATTATCTATGCAAATAGTTAATGTAATTCGTGATCTAGTTGAAGGTACTTCTGTAACAGTTACGCAATTAATAGGCGGAGCCAATATGCAACGCCAAATTGAAAAGTTAAAGAAGAAACCGACGATCGTTGTCGGTACGCCGGGGCGTCTAAATGAATTAGTAAAAGAACGAAAGTTGAAGATGTATGATATTCAACATGTAGTCATAGATGAAGGGGATCAATTATTATCTCGTGAATACCGTGCACTTGTAAAAAGTTTAATCGAAGCGACGAATCCGAATCGCCAATTAGCAGTTGTTTCCGCTACCATAACAGAAGAAATAGAATTGGTAGCTAAACATATGATGCAAAACCCTATTCGTCTGCAAGTAAATGCGGAAGATATTCCTGATGTTGGTCAAGTGATTCACTCATATGTTAAGGTGGATGATCGAAAAAAAACTGACGTGCTGCGCGGGATTTCTGCCATATCGGGTGTACGTGCATTAACATTTATGAATAACGTAGATCAGTTGCGTATGAAAGAATTAAAGTTATTGTATAACGATGCACCGATTGCTGTTCTTTATTCCGATATGAAGAAACTTGACCGTCAAAAGACTTTAGAAGATTTCAGATCAGGGGCGATTCGTATTTTGATTGCGACAGATCTGGCAGCCCGCGGATTAGATATTGAAGGTTTGACGCATGTTATCCACGTAGATGTACCGCACACGCTGGAACAATATGTCCACCGTTCCGGACGAACAGGGCGTGCGGGTGCAGATGGGGAAGTATTGACTCTTTTATCTTATGCGGAAGAGCGGGATTATCGTAAAGTGACAAAAGGTATCAAGACCGTACAGAAGGTTTGGTACAATGGTCAACTCATCGAAGGTAATGCGAAAACGATAGAAGACATGAAAAAAAGCGTACCGAAAAATTCTAAGCCGAAAACAAAAAAGAAAAAGAAATAAAGAAAAAGGGGCTGTTTAATAGACCCCTTACATAAACAAGGCAGAGAAAAACCATTCATTTTTCTCTGCCTCGTTTTATTGATAGGCACTTCTTGTGGAAAGTAGTCATCTTTTCTGTAATGCATCATTCGCAAGTAGTGGCATAATCGCAAATACACAACCTTCTGTGTACAGAGTCAATTATGAACGAGCGATTCTACAAGATACACGACTTTTCACATCTATGAGCCAACGCAGTAAATAAAAGCAGGTTGTTAGGTGCAGAAACGACAAAGAAGCTACTACTGTGCAAAAAAAGAGGCTATCACAGAACATCAGATATTACTGACTTTCTTGATAGCCTCTTTTACTGTATCCATCAATCCAAAGAAGTTAAAATAATCGGTTCACCTTTTGTAACAACAATAGTATGCTCAATTTGAGCGACTAGTGACTTGTCTGGTGTGACGAATGTCCATCCATCGTCTAACTCCACGACATGTTCTGCCTTTTGTGAAATAAACGGTTCTACTGCCAATACCATACCGTCTTTTAATAGTTCCTTATCCCAAGGATCAAAATAATTCAAAATGTGCTGTGGCTCTTCATGGAGAGACGTACCGATGCCGTGACCCGTTAAGTTTTTAATGACATGTAAGCCGTTGTCTTTAGCTTCACGCTCTACGGCTTTACCAATCTGATTTAAACTAGAACCCGCTTTTACTTTTACTAACGCACGTTCAAGTGCAGACTTCGCTACATCGCATAGTTTCTGTTTGTTTTCATCAGGTGTTCCAGCTACAAAGGAAATCCCTGTGTCTGCGAAGTATCCGTCCTTTGAACCTGACACATCTATATTTACTAAATCTCCGTCTTGAATTACATAACTGCTAGGAATACCGTGAGCTACTTGGTGATTGACACTGATACATGTGTAACCAGGGAAGTCATATTGATCAATCGGTGCAGAAACAGCGCCTTTTTCTGCAAATAAACGACCAGCCATTTCATCTAATTCTTTCGTAGTGATGCCCGGTACAGTAGCATCCTTTACTGTTTCTCGAATTTCAGCGACAATCCGACCGATGGCGCGTAATCCTTCCAATTGTTCATCATTTTTTACAATCATATTCACAAGTCCTTTCTTCCGTACAATATATTCAATTCATACTATATCATACTCTATCAGAGTCTTTTTAATGATTTGCACAAAACGTCTTGGATTATTTCAAGACTTTAATCCCTTGATACACGTTCCATACAACTACGATCAGAAATAAAACACTGTACAAAATGACGAATAGTAAAGGAAGTGCGCTCCAAGCGACAAATGTGCTATCGATCATTGTAGTAGAGTGAGTAGTAAAAGATAGGATAGAAAAGGTCCATAGGATAAATCCAGCAATTAATAAAGCCATTGGAATGATATGTGACAATAAAGACTTTTTCGCATGGCATTTGACTTCGTATTCATCCGCAACAAAATAAATGATGACGGGGAGGAGTAAAGGTGCAAAAAACACGCTGAAATAACAAAGTGAAGATAGTAGTTTTGAATTTGACATAGCGTAACCTCCAATATCCTATAGCATGATAGTTCATACTCTAACATATACCCTACTTTTTTGAATCTTCACATGAAAAAAAGATATTGGACAAAATCATACTTGCTGATTAACTATAATATGTATAATCCTTTCTTTTATTTAAAAATGAGTAGGCGGCAGAAATAAGTGGTTGACTATGACGATTGGATGGAGTGAGGCTGACTTAGAGAGTCTTGCGGCTTGCGCTTCCAGACGATACGCTTTCCGGAGGGGGCGCGGTGAACCGTCAAGCGTTGCGGGTTACGCCTGTCAAATGCAAAGATGTGCTCCTTCTCGCTACGCTTCACTCGCAAAAGCCGTCCTTCGCTACGGCTTTTCCTTATCCTCCCGGAGTCGATCGTCTGTAAGCTCCAAGCCGGACTTTGTGTGTGCAAGACAGTTTGATCACTCTTTGTATGTGGTGAAAAACAAGTAGAATTGTCTGATATAATCTGACCGCTTTTGAAGTTAGAAAGCGGTGAAGTGTTATCAGCTACTATGACTGTTTTGATGAACTGAGTAAAAAAATAAATGACCCTATATGCATTCAGTCAGGAAGCAGAACTTACCCTACCGCAACTTCTGGACGAACACCAACTGACTTCCCGACACAAACTCAAGGATTCTCCCGGAAGAACCGGCGACTCCTGGAGGATCAGGACGACAGGCGTAATCGAAAGCGAACTTCTGGCGAGTCCGCCGCGTCCCCTCAGGAAAGCGTCCGGTTCTGTAGGGAGAATCCTAACACGTATACTTATTTTCTGCACCGCACTGGAAAAGTCACTTACCACATTCCAACTTCTGGACGAACACAGACTGACTTACGAACACAAACTCAAGGATTCTCCCGGAAGAACCGGCGACTCCTGGAGGATCAGAGCGACAGGCGTAATCGCCAACGCACTTCTGGCGAGTCCGCCGCGTCCCCTCAGGAAAGCGTCCGGTTTCTCTCGGGAGAATCCTAGCACGTACACAACTTTTCTGCACCGCACTGGGTAAGTCACTTCCGCCACTCTAGCTTCTAGACGAACACCAACTGACTTCCCGACACAAATTCAAGGATTCTCCCGGAAGAATTCTAACGAGTACACTAAACCTTCAACTACCCGTCAAGACCATCTCGTTTCAAAAAAATTTCTTTAGATAATCAACAAGCTTAGAAAAATCTAAATAATGCATGAGGAAATTGATTCTCATGCATTAGCGGTGTCTAACTATTTATTCATAACTATAAATTTTTTATAAGCTTTGCATACCGTAACAGAATAGACTAATTTTAAGCTGTTTTCCAACTGCTAGAAAGTTTGTGGGGGAGATTGACGCTTCTTTATAAAAATAAGAAATCCTATGACAGCCGAAAGAAATAAAGCAGCTGTAGAAACGAATAATTCATCTGTCCCGTTTTTTATAGCAATGCCGATAAACGACCAGATAATGATTAGATTAAATAAAGAATCACGATAATGATATAAAAAGTGAAGTGCGATCGCTGTAGTTAAACTCAAGAAGATGACAGTCCATAACGGATCACTTAATCCCCAACCGGACCAATCATGAAATTTAAAAGCATAGTAGCTATTGGCAATGACAGCGATAAAAATCCAAGCCATATAAGCAGAAATAGCCAACCGTTCGCGGTTTGAACTTTCTAATGTAGGATAGCTGAAGTAAAAGATCAATAAACAAATTAATAAGCCGATCACACTAACAATTGCCCAGTAATAATAGCTGTAATGCCATAGTAATAACCAAGCGATATTTAAAAAGCAACTGACGCAAAAACAGATTGAACGTATAGTCGCCTTCGAAGATGATAATCTAGAAAATGTTTTAAAAAATGAAAATAACCACGTAACTAAAAGTAAATCCAGTACGACCCATATAGAAAAAACATACTCAGCTGGCATAAACAACACAGGAACTCGATTAGCAATTTCCCATGTAGTAAACCCATTCAGTGGAAGTAAATTTGCGGCTATATGAGTTCCAATCATGATGAGTAACGAAAGTACCATCAAAATAATTCTAAGCATGATAAAATCCTCCTGAAGAATAGTATACAGACAATCGGAGAGGATAGATGATGAAAGTATGAATTTTCCTTTACAAATGATAAATGATGGCATTCTATTGTCTTGCAGTAGTAAAGAATACTATAATGTAGTCAGACAAGAGGAATTGATTCTCCATTTTATTCATAAACATGAAATGAATTGTTAATAAAAACAGACTGTGTCGTAAAGGATGAGGAGAAATGATTTTACTTGAAGGAGAGCAGTGCTATTTACGGATATTAACTGAAGATGATGCTTATCAGTTCACTCAATTACTATTAGCAAATAGAGAGTACTGGACCGAGTTTGAACCACGACACGATAATACGTACTATACGGTATCTATGCAACGAGATAAAATCCGTGAATCCCTTTATCAGATGCGTGATCGTAGAGAGTATAATTTCGGAATTTTTGACGCGCAAACTAGTATGATTATTGGACAAATATCCCTGTATAGTATTAAGCGACTGCCGTTTTCCAGTGGGTTTGTAGGATATTCGATTGATCAAAGACAAGCAGGCAGGGGAATCGGTACGGAAGCAGTCAGGTTGGTCAATCAGTTTGCCTTTGAGAAAGTGAACTTGCATAGGGTAGAAGCATATGTCTCTCCGCGTAATGTCGGTTCTGTAAAAGTTTTGGAAAAGGCAGGATTTGAACGTGAAGGTTTATTACGGGAGTTATTGTACATTAACGGTGTTTGGGAAGATCATTTTATGTACGCAATGATTGAACGTGATTATTGAAAGGGCAAGACCGCATGGCGGAAATGGACAGCTAAATTAAAGAACCGACTCTTGGAATAATGAGTCGGTTATTTTATTTGTATGAAGTCAAGCCTGTTGATCATTAAAAGAAAGAAATTGTTTTTTTGAAATAAAATGCTCTTGATCAGTATTTGTAGAGGTAGTAAATCCTTGAGCTAGGCGTCCGCAAGTCAGTTCGTGTTTGTTCAGAAATTGGAGTAGGGTAAATGACTCTTCCTTTGCGATACAGTGAAATAGTATACACATTAGTATTCCCCCTACAGAATCGGACACTTTCCGGAGGGCACTCGGTTCGCCGGAAAGCGTATACGTCTAGAAGCGCAAGCCACAAGACACTTCAGATCAGTGTCACTCCATCTTATCGCCATAGTCAAAATCGCTCATAAATGAATAAATTATACATAATATGGTTAATTGATAGGCTTCGTATGAAGTGCGTCAAATAGTTTCTGTTGATTTGTAGCCGTTTTCGATCACATCAAGCTTACCATTTTGCGGATTGATCACAAGTCCATGAACATTGACATCACGAGGAATTAACGGATGATTCTTAATGGCATCGACACTTTTCTTGACACTTTCAGTGACGTCACTGAAGCCGTGAAGCCAAGCCTCCATATCAATTCCCGAATACTCCAGTGTTTTAAACATCGATTGATCGATCCCTCGCTCGATCATACTGTTTACAATACGAGACGTGTCAATCGAACTCATTCCGCAATCGTGATGACCGACAACATATACTTCGTCAGCTTGCAGTTCATACACTGCAACTAATATACTTCGCATAAGACCGCCAAAAGGATGAGTAATAATTGCACCCGCACTCTTGATGATTTTCGCATCGCCATTTTTTAAATTCATAGCTTTAGGAAGTAGTTCAATCAGTCTTGTGTCCATGCAAGTTAGGATGACAATCCGCTTATTTGGAAACTTCGTGGTGACAAACTCTTCGTATTTTTTATCTTCTACAAACGATTCGTTGTAATTCATAATTTCGGATAATGATGTCATGTAATAACCCTCCAGGACCTATTTATTGTTAAAAGAAAAGAGTCGCCTAAAGGGCAACTCTAAATTACGCGGAAAACCTGTATCCGAACTATCGGACTTTAAACAGATTAGTTTCTGCTCTCAGGTTTTGGATCAATAATCACTGAGTCAGATGAATCCAATGCGCCAGCTAAAAAGTGCATTGTAAACCAAGATGCTAGTCCAAGTACGACCATGTAACCGATAACTGTAGTGTACATTAAGCCCATTTATAAGCCCCTCTTTCCATTAGTGATATGTTCTCGTACTTATTATACACGATTTTCAGATGAATTTTAAGGGCTACTAAAAACTTTGAATGAAAAGTGACGGAATTTAGAAAGCCCAGTTACCTTTTCGGAAAATCGGTTCAGAAGTACCGTCTGACAAGGTTCCGTCAATATTCATCTCGTCCGAACCGATCATGAAGTCTACGTGAGTTAAGCTTTGATTTAGTCCGTTTTCCAATAATTGATCAGAGTCCATTTCTTTTCCACCATCTAAACAGAAAGCATATGCGCTGCCAATCGCTAAATGATTAGACGCATTTTCGTCAAACAGTGTATTGTAGAACAGTGTATTAGAGTTGGAAATAGGCGAATCATGTGGAACTAGTGCCACTTCACCTAAATACTTCGCGCCTTCATCTGTCTCAAGTAACTGCTTTAAAATTTCTTCGCCTTGTTTAGCGGAAACGTCAACAATCGCTCCATCTTTAAATGTTAGTTTAAAATTGTCGATAATTGTACCGGCATAGCTTAATGGTTTTGTACTGGACACATAGCCGTTCACTCCAGTTTTCAGCGGAGCAGTGAAAACCTCTTCTGTCGGCATATTGGCCATAAATTCATGGCCTTTTTGGTTGACACTGCCTGCTCCACACCATAAATGCTTTTCTGGTAATTCTATTGTTAAATCTGTACCGGGAGCTGTATAATGGAGTTTCAGATAATGTTTTCCATTTAAGTAATCTACTTTTTCATGTAAGTTTTCATCATGTCGCAACCAGGATTCGACGGGGTTCGGCAAATCTGCACGTACGGCTTTTAAAATTGCCTTCCAGAGAGCGGGCACTTGCTGATCTTTTGGATGATTTGGGAACACTTTAGCAGCCCAGGCAGTAGATGCGGCTGCAATTACAGTCCAACTGATCTTATCAGATTGCATCGCTTGACGAAATTTGCTTAAAGCCGTGCTAGAAGCTTTTTGATTGTCACGAATACGGTTTGAATCAATACCATTCAACAAATCAGGATCCTGTGAAACGATTGACATGAAAGCAGCACCTTTTTCTGCTAATTGTTCTCGTTCCATCTTTTTCCACGATGGGAATTCAGTAAAAGAATCGTCTGGTGCTTTTTCGTAACGTAGGCGAGTGACTACATCATCTACCCAGTCTACAAACACTTGACGAGCACCTACTTCATAAGCTTTTTCGACAATAAGACGTACAAATTGTGTGGTTTCGGTAGAAGCACTAATGAATAAATATTGGTCAGGCTGAATATTTACCCCTACTTTAACTGCTAGTTCCGCATAGTTGGAAAGTTGATCTTCAAAACGATTCATCATGACATCTCCTTTTTACATAGTATGTCAATAGTAACAAGTGTATATTATCATTCGCAACGATAAAGCATAGTGAGCATAGAAAACGACATAAATATCTACGAATAGTGACCCGTTCTTCTAAAGAAAGATAACTAATGACCGAAATAATAAGAAGAAGAACGCAGGACTTGGAGGCTTTTAATATGGATTTATCCACAGTAGTAGGATTAATACTTGGTTTCGTGGCATTGCTTGTCGGGATGACGCTTAAAGGTGTAACGCCTGACGCATTGATTAACCCCGCAGCCATACTCATCATCATCGCTGGAACGATTGCGGCTGTTGTTATCGCATTCCCGATGACTGAGTTGAAAAAAGTACCTAAATTATTCAAAATTATTTTTACCCAACAAAAATTTACTTCCGATGCAGATTTAATCCGTTTATTTTCTTCTTGGGCAGATGTAGCGAGACGTGAAGGATTACTGGCATTAGAAGCGAAAACTGATGAGATTGATGATCCGTTTTTAAAAAATGGATTAGGTTTGGCGATTGATGGGCAAAATGCCGATTACATCCGTGACGTACTCAGCGAGGAAGTAGAAGCGATGCAAGAGCGGCATTCGGTAGGAGCATTGATATTCACGCAGGCAGGAACATACGCACCTACACTTGGGGTTTTAGGTGCCGTTGTCGGATTGATTGCAGCTCTTAAAGATATGAACAACATCGATGCATTAGGTCATGCTATTTCCGCAGCATTTATTGCTACGTTATTAGGGATTTTCACAGGTTATGTTTTATGGCACCCATTTGCTAATAAACTGGTACGTAAATCGAAAGAGGAAGTACGACAGCGGTCGATGGTTATCGAAGGGATTCTTTCAGTTTTAGAAGGAGAGGCACCGCGTGTGATTGAGCAGAAACTAGCATCTTATCTATCTGTTGAAGACCGTAAGAAGTTAGCCATGGACAGCGGCGAAGGAGCTGGTAAGGTTGGCCAAGAAACGTAAGAAGAAAAAGACTGAAATAGAACATATTAACGAATCCTGGCTGTTGCCGTATGCCGATTTATTGACATTATTACTTGCACTATTCATTGTCTTATTTGCCACTAGTTCCGTAGACGAAGGACGATTCGCACAAATGTCTCAAGTGTTCAATGAAATATTCGATAGTGGCGGAAATGGTATTATGAGTGAATCAGCACCGACAACTACTCCTGTACCTGATGATTCAGTCGGGGAACTTGAAGATAATTCCTCTTATCTCGAAGACCAAAAGTCGCTTGGTGAAATGCAGGCGGACTTAGATGAATATATTGCGGTAAATGAGTTGGAAAACCAGTTTGATACCGAGTTGACGGGAGAAGGATTGTTACTGACGATTCGAGACAGTGTTTTGTTCGCATCAGGTGCAGCAACGATTACACCTCAATATAAGAACCTAGCAAGTGATATTTCCAAGCTATTGACGCTGGACAGGCCACGGCAAGTCATCATTACAGGGCATACAGACAATATACCGATCAATAATGCGCAATTCTCTTCAAACTGGGAGTTAAGCGTAATGCGTGCAGTGGAATTTTTAAAAATCATAGTAGAAAACAATGAAGTAGATCCGAATTTATTCAGTGCCAAGGGGTATGGGGAGTACAAGCCGATCGTACCGAATGACACGATGGAAAACCGAAGTAAGAACCGTAGGGTAGAGGTATTGATTCAACCACTCGTGATGGAAGACGGTACAGCGATCATTCCTCAATAAAGTAGTAAACTAAAAAGACTCCCGTGTGGGAGTCTTTTTTAGTTGCGCATAGAACCAAGTTCCGCTGCGATGGCTTGCATTTCATTTGGCGTAATATTATCACGCTTCATAACCATTTCATACATATAATGCAAATCTTCATACTGCTCCGTACTAAAGTTTTCAGCACGCATTGCATCAACGTTCACCATACGTAATTTTTCTTTGATTTTTTCGATCATATATGCAATATTCTCAGGTGATTGTACAGATAAATCCATGCGAGTACCGCCTTTCTATCTTATCGAATCTATCATTTCATGAAAGCGATATACTGTCAACTGAACTGTTATTCCATTAAAAGTCTGTTTATTATCCAAACAAAGGAATTGGCATTTGGAAATGAAGTGCTTTTGACAAGTAATTGTAGAGGTAGTGTATCGTCTGGAAGCGCAAGCCGCAACACACTTCAAGTCAGCCTTACTCCATTCAATCGCTTTTAACTAAATGAATGAGTGAATGATACATCATATAGTGAATTAACAGTCTTGATTCTATTACTTTCGTTGTTCTTCACGCTCTTCATCTATTTTATTTTTGAAACGTTTAGTTTCCATTATGACGATACCCGATAGACCGAGAAGTCCAATCAAGTTCGGAATAGCCATTAAACCGTTCAATACGTCCGCTAGAATCCAAACAAGATCCAACGATGCAGTAGCACCAACGTAAATGAAGGCTACAAAAACTACTCGGTAAAGTAATACAGCTACGCGATTAGGAACTAAGTATTGGAAACATTTCTCTCCATAATAACTCCAACCTAAAATAGTAGATGTAGCGAAAAATATGAGACCAATCGATACGATAATCGGTCCAGTACTACCAAGGAATGAACCGAATGCAGCGGCAGTCAACGCTCCTGCATCAATAGAAGTATCTTGCCATTGATTACTCATGACGATGGTAACTCCTGTAATAGAACAAATGATCAATGTATCAAACAAAACTTGTGTCATAGATACGAGTGCTTGACGCCCAGGGAGATCAGTCTTAGCAGCTGCGGCGGCAATCGGAGCCGATCCTAGACCCGCTTCGTTTGAGAATAGACCTCGCGCTACTCCAAATCGGATAACCGTACCAATCGCACCCCCTGCAACTGCTTGACCAGTAAATGCATCACTGAAAATCAATGCAAAAGCTGCGGGTACATGTTCGAAATTCAACACCATGACTACTGCGCCGGCGATGAAATAGAATAATGCCATAATAGGGACGAAAAATGCCGTTACGCGACCAATTGACTTAATACCGCCGAGTATAACGAGTGCCCCGAACGCAAACAATGCGATTCCGGTAATGTAATGAGGAACTTCGAATGTATTGCTCATAACGTCAGCGACAGCTTTAGCTTGTGTCCCGTTACCAATCCCGAATGCAGCTAGTGCACCGAAAATAGCAAACAATACACCCAACCACTTTTGTTTTAGTCCATGTTCTAAATAGTACATCGGACCGCCTGCCATTAATCCATTCGAGTCTTTTACGCGGTACTTTACGGCAAGAATGGCTTCACTATACTTTGTGGCCATTCCGAAAAATCCAGCAAGCCACATCCAGAAAATAGCTCCCGGACCACCAGCTACTACTGCAGAAGCGACTCCGACAATATTACCAACCCCTACTGTAGCGGCCATTGCCGTCATTAGTGCTTGGAATTGTGAAATGTCTCCATCAGCTTTCTTATCGTGCTTTCTTGAAAATACTTGTTTTAGTGAATAGGGCAATAAGCGCAATTGAATAAATGTTAAACGAAGTGTCAAATAAATTCCGGTACCGACTAATAAAATGAGCAATGGTGGACCCCAAATGATATTCGAAGCACTATTTAAAAAGTCTGTAATCTTTTCCATTCCATCCCCTCCAATTTTTTCTATGATGTCTAGGCTTTATTCTAAGATCGGCTGATCCTCCCCTTTCAGAGTAATCTATTATTTATATGTTATTGTTAATAATCCAAAAAATAGAACGCTACGTCAAGCCTTTTTTAAAATAAAGTATCACATTGATTGTTTGGTAACTGGCAGTGTGGGTATAATGAAGTGAAAGGTTAACGTAAAAGGAGGCGAAAGTTCATGGGTTCTAATAAGTTAGGAACATTTATTGTAGGTGGCGCGTTACTTGGCGCGGCGGTGAGTATGTTAGATCGCTCGACAAGGCAGCAAACGGTCACATTGGTAAGAACTTCATTTGAAAAAGCGATGTACTACAAAGAAAACCCTGATGTGATGAAAAAACAATTGACGGAAAAGAAAGACCAAGTACAGACATTAATTGAGCAAGTTAAAGGTGATGTGGAATATGTCAAATCTCAAGTAGATGAGATCAAAACGTTGACACCTCAAGTAAAAGAAATGTTTGCAGATACAAAAGAAGCGTTTGCAGATTCTAAATCGGAATATGAACAGATCATCGATGATGAAGCGAACACGTCAAGTGCTTCGGAAAGTGCGGATGATTCATTACCTCCGATGGTTCAAAAAAAAAACGTGATACCACTAGAAACTCAATAATTACTAATACGATTAACGAAAGGGGGACACATGAGATGAAAGATCATGAAAGTGTCCCTTCTCCAGCTTCAGAAGATGCTTCTGCAACTGATAAAGTGAAGAAGTTTATCAAGGATGTAAAAGAAGGGGAAGAGGAGGATTTTGATCCGGCTACAACGAGTGGATTCTTTAAGCAATTAATTATCCGTGTGAAAGAAGTGGATATATCTGCATCAGGTTCACAGTTAGCCTTCTTTTTCCTATTGTCGTTATTCCCTCTATTAATCTTCCTTTTTACGTTGTTGCCATATTTGAATTTAGATCAAAGCCAAATTTTTATGTTCATTCGTGAATATGCACCAGAAAGTACTGCCGCTTTAATAGAAAATACATTGTCTGAAGTTCTTGACAATAGAAGTGGCGGTTTGTTATCGGTTGGTATTCTTGCTACGATTTGGTCTGCTTCTAAAGGAATGAGCGCAGTGACGAAAGGGTTAAATCATGCATATGAAGTAGAAGATGATCGTAACTTCTTCGTTTCGAAAGGTTTGTCAATCGGATTTACGATTATGCTGATTGCTACTGTTATTATCGCTTTAGTATTGCCGATATTTGGAGAGCCAATCGGTAAGTTCTTATTCTCATTTATGGGATTAGAGGATTCATTTTTAACGATTTGGACATCGCTTCGTTTCGCCATTCCGCCAGTACTAATATTTGTTGTATTTTCATTATTATATTGGCTAGTTCCGGATATGAAGTTGCGTTATAAAAGTGTAATCCCTGGTTCTATTTTTGCTACGCTTGGATGGATCATAACTTCACTAGGGTTCTCTTTCTATATTAGTAACTTTGGAAGTTACGCTAATACGTATGGTAGTATAGCAGGTATTATCGTATTAATTATGTGGCTTTATTTATCAGCTATTATTCTCATACTGGGCGGCACGATTAATGCAGTTATGAAAGAACGTTATGATAAAAAAGAGCACGTAACTACGTAAAATCGACTGAGGAAATTTTAAAAAGGGGCCGTCCAGAAAGTCAGTGAGAACTGATTTTCTGTGACAGCCCTTTTTCTCATGAAACGAATAGAAGAATCCTTTCTTCGCCGTTCCTTTCCGTTCCAGGCGGACGCGTTCGGGAGGGGTCGCGGTGAACCATACCGCTCCGCTAGCGCTACACCGGATGTTTTACTTGTCGACCTGATCCTCCCCGAGTTGCCGCCTGGAACGAAAATCCACTCGATATCTTACTTCAAATAGGTACAAAAAAATCGCCCTTTCTAGTAGAATAAAGTTACCAAACCCACTCTACGAAAGGACGATTTTTTATGCGCGATCCAAAGATTACTTACGAACAGTACACCACAGAACAACTCACTTTTTCTATAGAAGAACATACGGCATCGCTCCGTAGCCTTGAAAAGGTTCATACGGAGTTCGGAATCGTCGCAATGGTTCACAGTTGAAAGTATCCGCGGGCTACTTACAGCTGCGAACGACTACAAACCAAAATCAGGCAGAGAAAAACGATTCGTTTTTCTCTGCCTAATTTATTTTAGGGACTTATTGGACAGCCCCTACATAGAAAAAAGCATGAAGGCGAATGTCTTCATGCTTTTTAATTTATGCATCTATTTTATTAAGCATCCGTAAGCCGTTAAGTATGACCAATATCGTACTACCTTCGTGTCCAATTACGCCTAAAGGTAAGTCCACTACTTGCATGAAATTTGCAATGATCAGGATCGCGATGACCGCAATAGAGAAAAAGACATTCTGCTTAACGATTCGTTGCATTTTCCGTGAGAGTTTAATAGCGTAAGATAGTCGGTTCAAGTCATTTTGCATTAAAACAACGTCAGCTGTCTCAAGCGCTACGTCCGTACCTTCCCCCATTGCGATACCAGAAGTTGCTGTCGCAAGAGCAGGTGCGTCATTGATCCCATCTCCTACCATACCTACTGTCCGATACTCTTCCAGCAATTTCTTGATGTGCATTACTTTTTCTTCCGGCAAACATTCAGCTACATAAGAATTTACGCCAACTTCCTCTGCAATTGCATGGGCAGTTGTTTCGTTGTCTCCGGTTAACATCACTGTTTGAATACCGAGAGATTGCAGGGCTTTGATAGAAGAGACGGCTTCTTGTCGTAAAGTATCTTTCAATGCTGCCAGTGCAACAATCCCTTGCTCATCTTTCATGAAAATCACTGTTTTCCCTTCATTCGCAAGGGAAGCGGCAATCGCACCTTTAAAGTTTTCGACTAAATCTACACCGACAAATTTAGGGTTACCGATAAAAATATTTCCTTTTGTTGTTTCCGCTTTGATACCGAATCCAGGAACATCTTCTATATGAAGATCACGTTCAGGAACTACTTGCTGTTCATCCGCGTATTTAGTGATCGCTTTAGCTAACGGGTGATTAGACATTGCCTCAATTCCCGCAAATAGAGCAAGCGCTTCTTTAGGATCTGTTCCTTCCCGAACGATGAAATCCATGACGACTGGCTGCCCAGTTGTTAATGTACCAGTTTTATCAAAAGCAAAGGCATTTAACGTACTCAAATGTTCTAAATGGACACCACCTTTAAATAATACTCCTCGTTTAGCTCCATTGGATACAGCCGCTAATGTAGCTGGCATAATGGAAGCCATTAGTGCACAAGGGGAAGCGACGACCAACAATACGATTGCACGGTAAAATGTTGTCGTCCAATCCCAATCAAATAAAAGGTGGGGAAGGAACATCATGATAACGACCGCAACCAATACAATTTTCACATAAGAACCTTCAAATCGTTCAATGAATTGTTGAGAGGGCGATTTTTCACTTTGTGCATTTTGAACCATCGCAATAATTTTTTGAAATAAAGTTTCGGAGCTTGGCTTTGTCATAGTCATACGGATTGCTCCGCTAATATTCACTGTTCCGGCAAATAGCTCATCATGCTCTTCCTTAGTTACTGGTATAGACTCCCCATTGATTGCAGACATATCGATGGATGTAATGCCGCTCACTATTACACCGTCTACAGGAACTCGTTCTCCGGGTTTTACAAGAAGAGTATCGCCAATCGACAAAGAAGAAATAGATACTTTTTCTTCGATGCCGTTTTCCTTCAGTAGCCACGCTTCTTCAGGCTGCATTTCCATCAATGAAGATATCTCTTTATGACTCTTATTTAATGTGTATGTTTCTAGTGCACCACTAATGGCGAAAATGAATATTAAAATAGCACCTTCCGCCCAGTAGCCAATAATGCCAGAGCCGATCGCTGCAAAGATCATTAGCATTTCAACATTCAATTCTTTATTCTTAATCGTCTCTTCAATGCCTTCCTTAGCTTTAGCATAGCCACCTATTAAAAAAGCAATGATATACAAAGTGACCGAAAAAGCCCCCGTACCATTTTTACTCAATAGCCAGGCGGCAATAATTAATACACCTGATAGAATCGCAGCGATTAACTCTAATCGAGCGGACCAATCAATTTCTTGTTTAGGTTGTTCCGTTACATGGATTGTCATTTGATCTCCTCCTAATTGATAATGAATTTCAATTTCAAATCTCTAATTAAAGCAGGAAAGCCGATTCTACATTAGTAGAATCGACTTCTCGGGCGTCTAAAGAGAATAATTATGAAGTTATAATTATTATTATCTATAGTATATCAGTTATTGAGAAAAAGTGTTACAAAAAGCATGTAACTAAAAAAAGACCACCGATAACTGACCTATAAGCCATTACGTAATAATTACTTGTAGCTAATGGGTACAGTGTAAGCGAAGCATTAGGAGCACACTTCATTCACCGCACGCCCTCCCTCCCGAACGCGTCCGGCTGGAACGCAACGTAACGACCTACCTACGTCTCCTAACACTTCAATCCATCGAATCCCCACCATCTAGAAACAATAACTCAGCGGTCGTAAACCTGCTCACTCTATACAAAACAAACAAGTCAAAAAAGAGGCCATCACAGAAAATCAGACATTACTGACATTCTGGACAGCCCCTGGCAATCTATACTATTTTACATTAGCTAAAAACTTTGTCTTTGTACTGAGATAACTTTTCAAGTGAAGACTTATCAATATCCGCATGCAAACTATTCCCATTTGAATCCATTGTAACAACAGCTGTAAAATCTTCTACACGTAAATGCCATAAAGCTTCCGGAATACCGAACTCTAATAGGTCGACACCTTCCACTTCTTTAATACAATCAGCATAATACTGTGCAGCTCCGCCAATTGCGTTCAAATACACGCCGCCGTGCTCTTCAAGGGCAGCCAATGTCTTCGGTCCCATGCCACCTTTACCAACAACTGCGCGAATACCAAATTTCTTCATAATATCGCCTTGATAAGGTTCTTCACGAATAGAAGTAGTTGGGCCCGCTGCCTTAATCTCATACTTGCCTTCATCATTTTTCAGCACAACAGGTCCGCAATGATAAATTACTTGCCCGTTTAAGTCTACAGGCGCATCATTTTCTGACAAGTGCTTATGGATTGCGTCGCGGCCCGTGTACATGCGACCGGAAATTTTCACTACGTCTCCAACGCGTAAGTCGCGAATTTCTTCTTCTGTAATAGGAGCTTGTAACTCCACTACACGTGCTGTAGATGTTGCTTCTTCCGCTGGTTGTTCAAACGCGATTTTCTCGCCTTCATTATAATGCCAATGTGTAATTTCTCCAGTTTCCGCATGAATATTTACTGCCATACGACGGTATGCCCAACAATTATACGCTACAGATACATAGAAGCTTGCTGGAATTCTGTGCATAACACCAATTTTACATCCGAGTAAAGTCGCTTCACCGCCAAAGCCCATCGTACCAATTCCTAGTGTATTTGCTTTCTCTAGTACATAGTCTTCTAGTTTAGCTAGTTCAGGGATTGGATTCACGTCCGTTACATCACGGAACAGTTGATCTTTTGCTAAATCATAACCAGAAGAACGGTCTCCGCCAATTCCTACACCAATAAATCCTGCTGAGCAACCTTGACCTTGAGCTTGATAAACAGAATGTAAAATACATTTACGGATTCCGTCCAAGTCACGCCCGGCACGTCCAAGTCCTTCAAGTTCAGTAGGCAGACTGTATTGGATGTTTTTGTTCTCACAGCCACCGCCTTTAAGGATTAGCTTTACTTCGATATAATCTTCTTCCCATTGCTCGAACTTCACAACAGGTAAACCTAAACCTAAGTTGTTTCCGCTATTATCACCAGTTAATGAATCAACAGCGTTTGGGCGAAGCTTCCCGTGTTGAGTAGCAAGCTCTATTGCTTTTAAGATGGCTGCTTTGATTTCTAATTGATTGACTCCGATTGGTGTTTTGATTTTAAATGTAGGCAGGCCGGTATCTTGGCAAATAGGGGACAATTTATCATCCGCCATATTAATATTTTTAGCGATTGTGTCAAGGCTCATCGCTGAACTAGTCCCTTTATTCTCTTGTTCTTTCGCTGCAAGAATCGCGCGACGTACATCTTTCGGCAAGTTTGTGGACGTTTCGCAAATTAGATCATAAATACTTTTCTCAATAGACTCTATGTACATCTCAAATCCCCCATTACAGTTTTTATTTTTTATAACTGTCCATCTGTTCTTCTAATTCATCTAATAACGTAATTAGTCGATCGATGTCTTGGATATCCGTATTTTCTGGTTCCACCGCTTCTAATGTTTCAATAAACTGATTGAAACGATTTTTCAACTCGACGACTTGGTCTTTATTCTGTGATGTGTCCATACATCCACCTCTTTCCATCATTGATATCGTATACGAAAATGCTTTCTTTTTCAATCTGATATTTTAGAATAAATAAATGCAGAAGAAACATAAAACACTATACGAAAGTTCAATAAAAAATCTTTTTAGAAATTCTACGTAAAACGCTTTACAAATAACTGAATAGTTGGTATAGTAAGAATAATCAAAAGAAAAGGAGGTCGTAGTTATAGAGACGAATCGAATCCTAGACACATAATAACGAAGGAGGGGATCCGTAACTGTCCAATAGTAGTCGAAGTATTGGATAACTACGAATAAGAAAATGCAAATTGAAGATGAACCAAATAAGTAGAGACCTTATCTGTTGGCTGGTTATACACAGATAAGGTCTCTTATTTATTGAAGAGTAGAATGTTTGGATTCGTACGCAGCTACTAATTGGTCTAATGTATGGAAAGCGTACCCTTGTTTTTTTGCATCGCGAATAAAGTCAGGTAGCGCTTCGGCATTATCAGGAGATACGGTATGCATTAAAATGACTGCTCCCGGGTGTAGCTGGCTCATAAGTTCATTGTAAGCATACGCTTTTCCTTTCGGCTGATCTCTGTACCAATCAATAAACGCGACTGACCAGAAAATATGCCGATAACCTAAATCATTTCCCACTTGTAATAATTTCGCGTTAAACACTCCTTCAGGCGGTCTTGCATAAACCGTGCGTTTCTGTCCAGTCGTGGTACGTACGATGTCATCTAACTTTTGCCATTCTTCTTTCATTTGTCGCTCAGATAGATTGGCCATATTTGGATGATCGTACGAATGATTGCCGATACCATGCCCATCTTTCACCATTCTTTTTACTAAATCACTTGCACTTTTTACGTAGTGGCCTGTTAAAAAAAACGTAGCAGGTGCGTTTTCTTCTTTTAAAGTGTTTAAAATGCTTTCGGTATAGCCGTTTTCATATCCATTATCAAATGTTAAATACACCACTTTTTTATTGTCCTGTCCTTTATAAAGCGCTCCGTATTCGTCAAGTAATTGATCGAGCTGTGCACCGGCTGAAGGCGGTATGCCGTCTGTCGATTTTTTAAAACCCCAATGGAATGCTTCCGCCTGCACTGCGAACGGATTCACTACGACACCTACAATGAACAAGCAGACCGCTAATAAGACTCCTGATATATGTTGGGTCATACTACATCACTCCTTTTACTGAGTATGTGCAGTTGACTATATTCTATGTAAAAAAGCTTGCAGGCACCTAACGATTCCCGCAAGCTTACCTATTATAGTAAATCCTTTAATGCAGGTTCTAGAGATGGGTAGCTGAACGTAAATCCATTCTCTAGCAATTTTTTAGGAATGACATGTTGCCCTTTAAGTACAATAATACTTTTTTCTCCTAATGCTAACTCCATAGCGAAACTTGGGACTGGAAACCAGTGCGGTCTATGCAATACGTTGGCAATCGTTTTGCCGAATGCGTTCATATGCATCGGACTTGGCGCCACTACATTCACTGGGCCTTTGACGGAATCGTTTTCCACTGAAAATAATATAGCTCTAGCCACATCTTCAACATGAACCCAAGAAAACCATTGATTACCTGAGCCGATTTTTCCGCCTGCAAATAATTTATAGGGCAACTGGATTAGTGGAAGTGCACCGCCATTTTTACCGAGGACAATTCCAAAGCGAGTACACACAGTACGTACGCCGAAGTTGGTAGCTGTCTGTGCTAAGTTTTCCCAATCGTAAACTGTACGTGCTAAGAAATCATCACCAACTGCTTGAGATTCTTCGGTATATTTCGCAGTGAGCGATGGAGGATAAATGCCAATAGCGCTTGCATTTACTAAAACAGCCGGCTTCTTTGGAAGTGCCTGGATAATACGTAACACTTCTTCTGTCGCTGTAATACGACTATCATGGATTTGTTTTTTACGTTCCTCCGTCCACCTGCCATCATCAATGGATACGCCTGCTAAATTAACGATCGCATCAATTTCACCGACTTCATCTTCTGGAGATGCGTGATCGGTTAACCATTGAACATACTGCACGCCATTATGTTGTGAAGAAGGTTTGCGTGTGAAGATGATGACATCATGTCCTTGCTTCTGTAATTTCTCCGTTAATATACTACCGATGAAACCAGTTCCTCCGGTAATCACCACTTTCATAGTGATTCCCCTCCATTCTTTAAAAATTAATACACTATTGCTGACCACCACCAAAAGAAACGGTATACTAGAACAAAGTAGGTGATGAAGAAGTGCCTCTTATTACCAAAATATCACAACAAAAAAGAGATCACGAACGTTATAATATTTTTGTCGATGATCAATACGCTTTTAGCGTCCATGAATCAGTTTTAGTGAAATTCGAACTCACTAAAGGAATGCCTTTGGACGACTGGGCAACTGATGAGATTGTCTATGCAGATCAAATAGAAAAAGCATTTAACCGTGCATTGCATTTTCTTTCCTTCCGCATGCGGAGTGAAATGGAAGTCAAAAAGAAGCTTCTTGAAAAAGACTACGGTGAAGCAGTTGTTCTGGAAGCTATCGTAAAACTGAAAAGACTCGGATTTCTCAATGACGAAGCGTTTTCTGAAGCTCTCGTCCGTACTGAAAAGAACAGTTCACTAAAAGGGCCGCGAGCTATAGCGCAATCCCTCTATAAGAAGGGTATACCCAAAGAACTTCAAACTCAAGCATTGGAGGAATACACGATGGAAGATCAAATGGACAATGCCATGAAACTTGCTGAGAAAACGATTCGTTCAAACAGCTCACAACCTCCAGCACAGGTGAAGCAAAAAATCCAAAACACATTGGCGAGAAAAGGTTTCTCTTATCAACAAATTTCAGAAGTGCTCAGTAAAGTAACGATTGAAAGAGACGATGATGAATGGTCTGATATTACCGAAACATTTGGAGAAAAGGCTTGGAGACGCTATCAAAGTAAACACTCCGGATCCAATTTAAGACAGCGTGTAAAACAATCAATGTATCAAAAAGGAATCCCGCTCGAACAAATAGACCAATTTATTGAAAAGAAAAGGAATGAAGAAGATGGCTACTGAAAAGCATTACAGTGAAATGAATGAAAATGAATTACGCAGCGAAATCGGTGTACTAATGGAAAAAGCGCGCAAAGCTGAACAGATGGGGATGATTAGTGAGTACGCGGTGCATCAGCGCAAAGCGGTTCTCGTTCAATCTTATTTAGTAGACCCCGAAACAATTGTACCAGGTGAAATATATCGTATTGAAGGGGACACAGGTGTGTTCTTCCAAGTAGATTATTTAAAAGGATTATTTGCATGGGGATATCGTCTAGGGGGAGAGAAAGCTATCGAAGCATTGCCGCTCGCTATGTTAAAAGACGTCAAGAGTGGGAAGTAAGTAAAAGAATAGGAAAGTATGTATAGCACTTCTTTTCTGCATCCAATTATATATAAAGAACGTTCGTGCCAGTTTGCACGAACGTTCTTTAATTGTTCGGTATAAACTTTAGTTTTTTGCGTAGTTTATCTTCTGAGAAAATCCAACCAGTATACGAATTAACTACTTCAAGTTTTTCATTTACATGTGCCACTGCTACAAATGGGTAGTACCCTTTACTTCTATAACGTAAATCGATTAGACGAACTTCGTATAAGTCTTCCACATGTGTAATCGACCAGCGGTATAGCGGAGAAAAGGATACAAATGCTTTTATGTTCGGATCGTTCAGTGCAGCTTCTACCTGTGGAGAAATAGGCATAACTTCACGTTTGAATCGATCATACAAAGTGATTGAACGCCCGTAAGCTCTACCTACATAGTGATCTGTTTCTGTAGTGGCGGCTATACGCCATTGGAAAAAATTCATAGTAGGGGCAACGAAAATATCCGTTGCGCCAGGTAATGTTTTTTTCACAGCATTTTTCACAGCCGCTTTAACTGCAAATCGCAAAACATAATAAAAGAACAAAACGATGTATAATGTAGACATCGTGGCAACAGGTTCAGTTCCTAAAAACCAAGCGAGTATTGCAATAATATGAAGACCGAAGATAATAGGGTCAAATGTGTTAATAACTCCAATTGCTACCCACTTTTGTGAAAATGGGCGTAAAGCTTGTGTGCCGTACGAGTTAAATATATCCACGAAAACATGTATAAACACAGCTAGAAATGTCCATGCCCATACATGGAAAAATTGTGCGCTAGGGACGATGAACGATAATAAAATCGAAAGTACCAATGGCCATAGCATAACGGCTGGTACAGAATGAGTAATCCCCCGGTGATTGCGTAAATAGACAGCATTGTTTCGTAATTTTAATACTGTATCTATATCCGGGATTAATGAACCGACCATAATGCCAGCGAAAACTGCGCCCATTGTCGAAGGATCAGATGCCACGACTGAATCTGCGAGTGCTAATCCGCTAATTGCAACACCCATAGCAATGTGTGTGCCTGTATCCAAAGAATCACTCCTTTACTGAAAGAGTCGTTTATTGTCAATGATGATATTAATTATATACCCTTTTGTATAAGAACTAAAAGTATTTGAATAAAGAATTGAGGATACTATGCAAATAATAGAACAAAAACAAGCATTCCAACATGCATTATTGTCTTGGTATGCAGCAGAAAAAAGAGATTTGCCATGGCGGAAAACAGACGATCCATATTATATTTGGATATCGGAAGTGATGTTACAACAAACGCGGGTGGAGACCGTCATTCCTTACTATGAACGGTTTATCGAGAAGTTCCCTACAATGCAGGATCTATCCAATGCAGCGGAAGAAGAAATTTTAAAGATGTGGGAAGGTTTAGGTTATTATTCAAGAGTCCGTAATCTACAATCTGGTGTACGAGAAGTAGTTGAAAATTACGGGGGCACTGTGCCGGCGACCCGAAAAGAAATTTCCACTTTAAAAGGAGTAGGTCCTTACACCGCAGGAGCGATTTTAAGTATCGCCTATGGTGTGCCTGAACATGCGGTAGATGGAAATGTCATGCGTGTGCTTTCAAGAATTTTGTTGATCGAAGAAGATATTGCACTGCCGCGTAATAAAAAGTTATTTGAACAGGCGGTTATGGAACTTATATGTGAAGAAGATCCATCTTCATTCAATCAGGCATTAATGGAATTGGGTGCGACTATTTGTACGCCTAATCCTCACTGCTTATTATGTCCAGTCCGGGAGTTTTGTATAGCGCACGAAGAAGGCAAACAACAGCAACTTCCGATTAAAAGCAAAAAACAAAAAATGAAACATGTTTCACTCGCTTCATTTGCCATTCAAAATGCGGAAGGAGAATGGTTAATGCAAAAAAGACCTAGCACAGGACTACTTGCCGGATTATGGGAGTTTCCGATGATCGAGTTGCAGGAAGTGCCCGCGTGGGAAGCATTTGAAAAAGAAAGTGGGTTGGTACTAAAAAATATTACTGAATTAGCAAGATTTCCACACGTATTTTCGCATATTACGTGGGATATTCATGCCTATCGTGCGCAGCTAACAGATATAAATACAGATGACTCATTACAATTCTTTACGAAAGAGCAAGTAGATGCATTGCCGAAGTCTAAACCTGTCCTTAAAATGATTGAAAGTATTGATTGGTAATAAGCATGTTCATTGTCTAAAGAAAGTAGAGGTTCTTTTGGAAAGTAGGTGCTCTTGATGAGGATTTGTAGAAATAGTGTACGTGTGAGGATTCTCCCGAGAGAAACCGTACGCTTTCCTGAGGGGACGCGGCGGACTCGCCAGAAGTTCGCTTTCGATTACGCCTGTCGCTCTGATCCTCCAGGAGTCGCCGGTTCTTCCGGGAGAATCCTTGAGTTTGTGTTGGGAAGTCAGTCTGTGTTCGTCCAGAAGTTGGAATGTGGTAAGTGACTTTTCCAGTGCGGTGCAGAAAATGAGTATACGTGTTAGGATTCTCCCGAGAGAACCGGACGCTTTCCTGAGGGGACGCGGCGGACTCGCCAGAAGTTCGCTTTCGATTACGCCTGTCGTCCTGATCCTCCAGGAGTCGCCGGTTCTTCCGGGAGAATCCTTGAGTTTGTGTCGGGAAGTCAGTTTGTGTTCGTCCAGAAGTTGGGGTAGGGTAAGTTCTGCTTCCTGAACAGTGTAGATAAAGCTTTGGATTGCCTGATTGAATACATATAGAGTCATTGCTTTTTTCACTCAGTTCGTCGAAACAGTCATAGTAGCTAGCAACACTTTACCGCTTTTCAACTTCAAAACGGTCGCATTGTATCAGACAAGTCTATTTAGTTGGTCTTTCACCACATACAAAGAGTGATCAAACTGTCTTGCACACACTAAGTTTCGGCTGAAGCTGGAAGACGATCGACTCCGGGAGGATAAGGGAAAGCCGTAGCGAAGGACGGCTTTTGCGAGTGAAGCGTAGCGAGAAGGAGCACATCTTTGCATTTGACAGGTGTAACTCGCAGCGCTTGACGGTCCACCGCGCCCCCTCTGGAAAGCGTATCGTCTGGAAGCGTAAGCCGTAAGACTCTTCAAGTTAGCCTTGCCCCATCTAATAAACGAACATGAAGTACCTGACAAGCCCACGTATTCTTCATCACATACAAAGAGTGATCAACCTGTCTTGCACACTCTGAGTACGGCTGAAGCTGGAGGACGATCGACTCCGGGAGGATTAAGGACGACAGGTGTAACCCGCAGCGCACTTTTGCGGGGTCCACCGCGTCCCCTCCGGAAAGCGTATCGTCTGGAAGCGTAAGCCGTAAGACTCTTCAAGTCAGCTTCATTCCATCCAATCGCGATAGCCCTTGTACCTCACAAGCCACCCACTAATTTCTATCGCTTATCTCGCTTTTAACAGTGTGAATAATATTATTAATCAACATGCATAAATGGGAATCTTTTCTTTCCGATCATATGAATAAATACAGATCGATTGGATATGATAGTGGGTACGGAGGTGAATAATCCATGCCCAAGCAACCAAATCAAAATTCTCAGTACGATCCATCAAAAACAGACGCAAAAAAGGTTCGCCAACAGAATGCACAATCTGCTATGCAACAACCGATGAATGAAGAGTTCGCTTCCGAAACGGACGTTAATCAAGTGCGTCAACAAAATGCTCAGTCTGCTATGAATATGCAGTCTGCCTCAGCGCCATCTTCAATGAATGAAGAATTTGCTTCGGAAACAGATGTAAACGAAGTGAGAAAGCAAATTCAACAAGCAGAAGCGAATAAGAAAAATGCGTCAAGTAACAATGCGAACCGAAATAAAGGTTCCTACTAAGTGTGAACATCCATAAAGCCGGTAGAAACAGCTTATATAAGCCGTTTCTACCGGCTTTTATTTATCAAAAAAGATGCAGGAGACCTAATAAATTAATGTAAATATGAAATAGATGGTTGAAACGTTTTAATTTTGGGAACTCACTTGGTATAATGAACAGATAGCGAGTCTAGTGGCATAAGGATTAAAGGTGGTAGAGAAAATGGCAATCCCTAAAGAAGGAGAATCAATTCAGATCCACAGCTACAAACATAACGGTAAAATTCACCGCGTCTGGCAGGAAACACTCGTACTCAAAGGGACACGCAATATCGTCATCGGAGGAAATGAGCGTACACTTGTGACAGAGTCGGACGGACGTACGTGGCTAACGCGTGAGCCATCTATCTGCTATTTCCATGCAGAAAACTGGTTCAATATTATTTGCATGCTCCGTGAAGACGGTGTCTATTATTACGTAAATATGAGTTCACCATTTGTTTACGACGAAAAGTCATTGAAGTATATCGATTACGACTTAGACGTAAAGGTATTTCCCGATATGAGCTACTTAATTTTAGACGAAGACGAATACGCGGATCACAAGCGTCAAATGAATTATCCCGAAGTAATTGATCAGATTCTGCAAGATAATTTAAAGAAATTACTTGGCTGGATCAAACAAAGAAAAGGACCGTTCGCACCTGATTTCATTGACGTATGGACTTCTAGATATGAATTCCACAAGCAAATTCAGGAAGAACGACGCTAAACCTGCTTGCATTCGTGCGAGTCAGGTTTTTTTAACTGAATTCGACAGTCTGTCCTTTTTCATCATAAGGAATCCGAAATTCATAGGAGGCACAGTATGGGTGAAAGTATTAAACGCTATCTTCAATTCGTAAAACCGTATAACTGGCAAATTCTCTTTACTGTCCTCATAGGGGTAGTAAAATTTGCTATTCCGTTATTTTTACCATTATTGATCAAGATTGTAATTGATAATATTATCGGTTCACCGACTATGTCTGATCCCGAAAAAACAAAGCACTTATTTTATTGGCTCGGTGGAACAATTATCGTGTTCTTTTTGATTCGACCTCCTGTTGAGTATTATCGACAGTATTACGCGCAATATGTTAGTAATAAAATTCTTTTTGATATTCGGCAGTCGCTGTATGCACATTTACAGAAACTCAGTTTGCGTTTTTACTCCAATACACGTGCCGGAGAAGTGATTTCCCGTGTCATTAACGATGTAGAGCAAACGAAGAATTTCGTAATGATTGGGTTAATGAATGTTTGGCTTGATTTAGCAACAATTGTTATAGCGATTGCGATTATGTTGACGTTGGATGTCCAGCTTACACTCGTAACGTTGCTCGCGTTTCCATTTTATGCATTTAGCGTCAAACACTTTTTTGGCAAATTGCGTATATTGACGAGAAAACGATCGCAGGCGTTAGCAGACGTTCAAAGTTATTTGCATGAACGAGTGGCGGGAGTTAGTATTATAAAAAGTTTTGCAATTGAAGACAAAGAACAAGAGCGTTTTGACGAAGTAAACTCTAATTTTTTAGATCGTGCACTGGATCATACGCGTTGGAATGCGAAAGCTTTTGCTGTAGTCAATACGATAACCGATGTCGCCCCTTTACTAGTCATTGGATATGCCGGCTACCAAGTTATTAATGGTTCGTTAACTGTCGGAACAATGGTCGCATTTATTGCTTTTATTGAACGGCTGTATTCACCGTTGAGACGTTTGGTGAACTCTTCAACCTCATTGACACAGTCTTTCGCTTCTATGGATCGGGTTCTCGATCTGATGAATGAGAAATATGATGTAGTAGATAAAGAGCATGCGGAAATATTACCGCCACTTAAAGGAGGCATAGAGTTTGATCGTGTAAGTTTTGCATATGAAGAGGAAATGGTTCTGAAAAACATTAGCTTAACGATCCAACCAGGTCAGACGATAGCACTCGTCGGTATGAGTGGTGGTGGAAAGTCAACGATCATCAGTTTAATCCCTCGCTTTTACGACGTCACAGCCGGCGCTATAAAGGTTGACGGGAAAGATATTCGTGACGTGAAAGTGAAATCGTTGCGCGATCAAATCGGCATGGTACTACAAGACTCTGTTCTATTCAGTGACTCTGTAAAAAGTAATATTTTAATTGGGAAGCCGGATGCAACCGATGAAGAAGTAATTGCGGCAGCGAAAGCAGCGAATGCTCATGATTTCATTGAGACACTCGCAGAAGGGTATGATACGCGGGTAGGAGAGCGTGGTGTAAAATTATCGGGTGGACAAAAACAACGAATTGCTATTGCGCGTGTGTTTTTAAAGAATCCGGCTTTGTTAATTTTGGATGAGGCGACTTCTGCTCTCGATTTGGAAAGTGAAGCACTTATTCAAGATTCACTTGATCGATTGGCTCATGAACGTACAACGTTAATCGTAGCCCATCGCTTATCGACGATTACTCATGCTGATTGTATTTATGTAATTGATCACGGAGAACTAAAAGAAGCAGGCACACATCAACAACTGATGGCGAAAGACGGAACTTATGCGGGTCTGTTCAATCGTCAAGAACTTGGTGCATAATAAAATAAAAAAATGCATGGAAGCCATAGCCGCCATGCATTTTTTTAATATTGATACCACTCCATGTTGCGTTCACGTTTAGTAAAATTCATCCTCTAAAGCATTGTCTTCGTCTTCAAATCTGTTTTGATAAGAAGTGATTAGCGTATCCAAATGTTCGAGCTGTTCTTCATAATTTAACATAGAAGACAATACATGAAGTAGATGGTAAGCGGAAAATTCTTCTTCTTCTTTTGTCAAAGCGATCTCTTTTGCAAAAATCTCCATCACTTCTTGGCGTTGGATAAATTCGCTGTGCAATTCGTCTTCATCACGCTCTGCTTTTAACTTTCCTACAAACTTTAAATGCAATTGCTCGTGGTAAACTAACAAAGCTTCTAGACGTTCTTGAATCATCATTCGAAAATGTTCAGGAAGGTTAATGAGTTCATTTTCGAATTGGTGAAGTCTTTTTAATACATCATAGCTACTGCGTGTAGTCGCGATCATTTGGCGATAGACGACGAGCCGCCTTGCTTTAGTGGCGGAAGTTTTTTTGATGTAGCTACGTTCTTCTTTAAATAACAAGTACAGCTGATCAATTTGCATGAGACGTTCTTTCACTTTGCTTAATGACTTCTTCGTCGCGGAATGCTCAGATGCTTGACGTCCGGCCAAACGCGTCCAACGAATGATTTCGTCTTGTGCTGAATGGATCGCTTGGAACAATTTCGTTTCATATTTCGGTGGCATAAACACTAAATTTACTAAGAAAGCTGCTAAGACCCCTACTAAAATAGTGGCTACACGCAACAACGCGAAGGTCAAGAAGTTATCATCTTTTACTTCCATAACAGCAATCATTGTGACGAGTGCCAGTGAAATGGACTTCTCTAAACCGAGTTTTAACATAATAATCATGACGATAACTGCAGCTAATCCAACGACTATTAATTGCGGACCAAAAATTAATGTAAAGACAACTGCTACTGTGGCACCGATTAGGTTACCTTGTAGCTGTTCAACAATCGTTAAGTAGGATCTGTAAATAGATGGTTGGATTGCAAAAATGGCTGCAATTCCTGCAAACACTGCGGTAGGTAACTCGAGTAATTGTGCAAGAAATAGAGCAATTACAATCGCAATACCCGTCTTAAAGACGCGGGCACCAAGTTTCATTGGGTAATTCCTTTCCTTTAAAAACTCTTTTTTGCTACTTTACAATATAGCTATAAAGCGGTCAATCATTGTGTTGAGCTAACACGGTAAATGAACGATCTACAGCTTCTAAAGTTTCCAAGATATCCTTCTCTGTATGGGCCGTTGTTAAGAACCAAGCTTCATATTTAGAAGGGGCGAGGTTAATGCCGTTACTTAACATTTCTCTGAAAAATCGAGCGAAAATCTCACCGTCTGTAGCTTCTGCCTGCAAGTAATTTTCTACAGTGACGTCTGTGAAGAATAATGTCAGAGCGCCGCCTAAGCGATTGATCGTCATCGTAATACCGTGTTGTTTCGCTAGTTGTAAAATACCTTCTTCGAGAATACTTCCTAAGCGGTCCATTTCTTCGTAGACACCTTGCTCTTGTAATACTTCTAGACAAGCGATTCCAGCGAGCATGGACGCTGGATTTCCTGCCATTGTACCTGCTTGATATGCAGGACCAAGAGGGGCTACTTGTGCCATGATTTCTTTTTTACCACCGTACGCTCCAATTGGCAAGCCACCGCCAATAATTTTACCGAAGGCTGTAAGATCCGGCTGTAATCCAAGCATTGTCTGTGCAGGCCCGTAATGGAAACGGAATGCAGTGATCACTTCATCGTATATGGTGAGTACTCCTTTTTGACGAGCCAGTTCATGAACGAGTTCCAAGAAACCTTCATTCGGCTCAACAATTCCAAAGTTTCCAACGATTGGTTCGATTAAAATACATGCCAATTCTTCTCCCCATTTTTCCATTGCAACTTGATAGTTTTCTGGATCATTGAAAGAAATCGTAATTACTTCGTTTGCAATAGAAGCGGGCACTCCTGCCGAATCCGGTGTCCCAAGTTGTGCGGGTCCTGAACCAGCGGCTACAAGTACTAGATCGGAATGGCCGTGATAGCAGCCAGCGAACTTCATAATTTTCGTACGACCCGTATAAGCTCTTGCCACACGAATAGTTGTCATAACTGCTTCTGTGCCGGAATTTACGAAACGTACTTTATCCATTCCTGGAATAGCATCTTTCAACATTTTTGCAAATTGAACTTCGTGGCGGGTAGGTGTTCCATAAAGTACTCCGTTTTCCGCTGCTTTTGTAATAGCTTTTGTAATATGCGGGTGTGCGTGACCTGTAATAATAGGTCCGTATGCCCCTAAATAGTCAATATAGCGATTGCCATCAACGTCATATAAATAAGCACCTTGAGCACGATCTATAACAGTGGGTGCTCCACCGCCTACTGCTTTATAGCTGCGTGCGGGACTATTCACTCCGCCTACTATATGTTCGCATGCTTGTGCGTAGATCGCTTCTGAATTTTCTCGGTTCATTTGTAATTCCTCCAAATCGATTATACGCTTTCCATTTTAACACTAATTCACTGTAAGTCTCCACCTTCAGCGTCACGATGCAGTAAATTGAAAAATTCGATATTTTCAGCTACGATAAGAAAGAGTATGGAATAGCGATTCTTAGTAGAATTATTTAGGGGGTTATATTGTGGAGACATTAGAAGGATTACAAGCACCTTCCTTTTCTTTAGCCAATGAACAAGGGGAAGTAGTTTCTTTAAAACAATTTTCAGGTGAAAAATATGTCATATTATACTTTTACCCGAAAGATTCCACGCCAGGCTGTACGACACAAGCATGTGATTTTCGTGATTCGGTGAAAGAATTTGAAGACCTACAAGCAGTAATTTTAGGAGTGAGTCCTGACGGTGAAGCATCCCATCAGAAGTTCATCGAAAAACATGGTTTGCCATTCTCTTTGCTAGTGGATGAAGACCATGCTGTAGCGGAGAAGTATGGTGTATGGAAACTCAAAAAGAATTTTGGCAAGGAATACATGGGGATTGAACGGTCTACATTTTTAAATGATCCTACAGGGACTGTAGTAAAAGAGTGGAGAAAAGTTCGTGTGAAAGGTCACGTGGAAAATGCACTTATAACACTTCGAGAATTAACTAAATAGGAGGTGCATATTATGAAAGTATTATTTTTATTTAAAGTGAAAACTTCATTTAAAGAATATATTAGCCGGAAGTATCCCGGCGTAGAGTTTATATACGCAGCATCTATTGACGAAGTTTCATTAGAAGACATTGATGTAATCGCGACTGAGAAAGAAGATTTGACCCATGAAAATCTAAAAACAGCTAAGTCTTTGCGCTGGGTTATGCTGGCGGCTGTAGGAGTAGATGTTTTGCCGTTGAAATCTTTACAAGAAAAAGGCGTAATCGTCACTAATTCTCACGGTGTACATAAGATGCCTTTAGCGGAGTCTGTAGTAGCTCATTTATTGTCAATTGAGCGTGGGTTGCCAGGTATCTATAAAAGGCAGGCTGAAAAACGTTGGGAACTCGGTAAGATGCCCGGCGAAGTTAATGGGAGCACAGCGCTAATCGTTGGGACGGGGGCGATTGGCGGAGAAATCGGCAGACTTTTGCAAGCGTTTCACGTACATACAATAGGATGTAATCGTTCAGGAACTAGGATTGCATCGATGAATGAAACTATTTTATTCCCTGAAATTATGGAAAAGCTACCGGAAGTTGATTATGTAATTTCAATTTTGCCGAGCACTCCGGATACTCGCTGGATCTATCAGCCCGAACATTTTAAAGCTATGAAAGAATCGGCTGTTTTTGTCAATGTAGGTAGGGGAGATGCGGTTAAAGAACAGGTCATTATTGATGCTTTGACAAACAATGAAATCCGTCATGCAGTACTGGACGTTTTCGAAACAGAACCTTTAGACGAATCGAGTGCGCTATGGGAACTGCCGAACTGTACTGTATCGCCTCATATGTCTAGTATGTCGGATCAGTATATCAATCGTTCGCTCGATATTATGGAAACAAACTTAGCTAAATGGTTAACGGGTGAAAAAGATCTTGTAAATATAGTAGATTTGACGAAAGGCTATTAATACAATCCAAGCGTTAAAACTTCCTTTGTTCTAGCAGAAAAGTTGACAGCACCTCCTCTTATTGAGTACACTAATTATAATGATTATAAAGAAGTAACCTTTATGAAGTGAGGTGCATTACGATGCCAGGAGTATATTTAAAAGACGCGCTTGTAACATTGAAAGAAAGTGGTGTGCGGATTACTCCGCAACGACATGCAATTCTGGAATATTTAATCACTTCTCAATCCCATCCGACAGCTGATGAAATCTATAAAGCACTTGAAGCGGATTTTCCGAATATGAGTGTAGCAACGGTCTATAATAATTTACGAGTGTTTCAAAATGCGGGACTTGTAAAAGAGTTAACGTATGGTGATGCGTCGAGTCGCTTTGATTTTGTGACTCATGATCACTATCATATCATTTGTGATGATTGTGGTAAGATTGTAGATTTTCATCATCCCGGTCTTGAAGAAGTGGAACGTCTAGCAGCGCATGTAACTGGTTTTAAAGTGAATTCACATCGATTAGAAGTGTACGGTACATGTCCAGCCTGTGCAGCGGGACGAAATACAAACGCAAACTAAAAGAGTGTAACCCTTTAGGGTTACACTCTTTTAGTTTGATGAATCTTCTTTTGGCTTTTTTGTTTTATTGTATGCCACATCAAAATCTTTACCTTCTAAATCTGGATCTAATGTCAATGGCTCACGGCAGTGTCCGCACATATCTACTCGACCGAGCATTTTCGTATGTTTTCCGCAGTTCGGACATTTCACGCGAGCGGCTCGTGTAGACAATGTACCAATCCATGCATACACGACTGTGCTCCCGATGATTGCTAGTGTACCTAACAGCATGAAGATTAGCATAACAATTTCATTAGAACGGAAGAAAATCCCGATATACATAATGACTACACCGATGAAAATTAAAGACAGAGCGAACGAACGAATGCGATTTATTTTATTTTTATAAGGTTTCATTTATAATATCCTCCTATGCACTATCCTCACCTAATATATCATATTATGAAAAAAATGCAGTACAATCTCCCTTTAAATTAAAGGATTTTATGTGAAATTCGTCGAAATAGAGTATTCGAGACAGTAAGAATGAACTGGGAGGCGAGAAAGTGGAACAAATGCTACGGCCGGTGTACCAGGAAAGAGCAAGTTTATCAGATACGCAAA